>CAZRIQ010000219.1:0-4974 GCA_964600175.1 uncultured Melioribacter sp.
AGAGAGGGCAAAACCATCATCGCGGCCAATTTAGCCATTGCCATTGCGCGTGCACCATGTTCATTAATTTGGAACCCTCCGGCAAAAACATTTCCCGCTATCACAAAAAGGGAAATTACAATTGGTAATATTTTCTTTCTCACACAACCTCCTATTTATAAATAGTTTTTACTGCGTAGAAAATATAGCTATTTGAGTAGAAAAATAAAATAAGATTTCCTATTCAAATGTCAGAATAATTTTATCTTTCTCTACCGAGTCCCCTTCTTTGATAAAAATTTCTTTTATTAAACCTGTAACAGGAGACTTTATCTCGTTTTCCATCTTCATTGCTTCTAGTAAAAATAGAGAATCTCCTATTCTTATTGCGTCACCTATCTTCTTATTTATTTTGATTATCAAGCCGGGCATTGGTGCCTTTAGTTGATCGTGATGTTGTGTGAGTCCTCTCTTTTTGAGTATTTCATTTGCTTCTTCTTCTAACTTTGTTCTAACAATGAATTCATAATAATTGCCGCCAATTAACAAACCGAATTTCTCCGAGCTTAGTCTATTGTAAGTAATTTCATAAGTAGTGTTGTCTAACATCAGTGCAAATGATTTTTCAGTCACTTTATTCAACGAGACTTTGTAATTTTTCTTATTAATAATTACTCCCTGGTTGTCAAGAATATCAACTCTAATTTTCTTTTCGGTATGTGTAACTATAAATTCATTCATCGTTTTGGTTGATCCAACCGTTGTTTCTATTAATGTAAGCCGGGGTCAATTCGTTCTCTTTTGATTTGATCAAAGCTCCGAAAATTGCCGCAACTTCTTCATAATTATGTTCTGAATATTCACGCCATTTATTCGGTACTAGCGGCATAAATTCCTTTTCTACAAAATTTATTGTGAATGTACCGTCTAAAAAAGTTTTCTGATTGAAGACCCAATTAAATGCCGGTATATTTGTTATTACTCCCGCTATTTGATACTCAGCCAACGCTCGTTTCATTCTTTCGATTGCTTCGTCTCTATTTTTCCCCCATGCTACAAGTTTACCTAATATCGGGTCATAATAAATTGAAACTTCCGACGAAATATCTATGCCGGAATCCAATCTTATCCCGGGACCTAACGGAGGTCTATGATGTGAAATTATCCCGATTGAAGGTGCAAAGTTGTTATCAACATCCTCTGCATAGATTCTACATTCAATTGCATGCCCGTTTATTCTTAAGTCAGACTGCTTGAATGACAACTTATTACCGGAAGCTACGCTTATCTGCTCTTTCACAAGATCGATTCCCGTTATCATTTCCGTAACCGGATGCTCAACCTGGAGCCTTGTATTCATTTCAAGGAAATAGAAATTTTTGTTTGTATCCATTAAAAACTCAATTGTGCCGGCATTGTAGTAATTACACGCTTTTGCAGCATTGACTGCAGCTTCTGTGATTTTCTGTCTCGTCTTTTCGTCAACAAAAAATGAAGGCGCTTCTTCAATTACCTTTTGATGTCTTCGTTGTACAGAACATTCTCTTTCGAACAAATGGACGTAGTTTCCTTGTTTATCGCCAAAGATTTGAACCTCTATATGTTTTGGTTCTTCGATTAACTTTTCCATGTAAACATCGGAATTTCCAAAAGCCTTTTGTGCTTCGTTCCGCGCTCTTTGAAAAGCCTGGTCAAATTCATTTTCATCGGACACCTTGCGCATTCCTTTTCCGCCGCCGCCGGCAGATGCTTTTAACATAACGGGATAACCAATTTCTGAAGCAATTTCCTTCGCTTCCTTCAAATCGGTAATCGGCTTTTCAGTGCCGGGTACAATTGGAACGTTATGACTTTTCATCAATCTTCTTGCAGAGGTTTTCTCGCCCATCAATTCAACCGATTTTGATGAAGGACCTATAAACGTTATACCGGCTTTTTCTACTTCGGAAATGAATTTCGGATTTTCTGACAAAAATCCGTAACCGGGATGAATTGCATCAGAACCTATTTTTTCAGCAAGCGTAATAATCTTTGTAATGTTAAGGTAGGATTCACTTGCGGAAGAATGACCAATATAATATGCCTCGTCGGTATGTCTTATATGTAGAGAATTTCTATCGGCATCGGAATAAATTGCAGCGGATTTTATTTTTAATTCTTTACACGCTCTTGCTATCCTTACCGCAATTTCCCCACGATTCACTATTAGGATTTTATTGAACATCAATAGCTCTTAAAATTCAACAATGGTAACGCCATCCCCTCCGCTTTCGATATCTGCAAAATAATAATTTTTGACACTTTTATAGTTCTTTAATATTTCATGTACTACTTGTTTTAATGCGCCGGTCCCCTTTCCATGCAGTATTTCAATCCGATTGACCCCACTGGCGTAAGCTTCATCTAAAAATTTAAATACCTCGTATTCCGATTCTTCCGCTCTTTTGCCTCTAATGTCCAAACGGTAACTATGTAACTGAGGTTCATAACTGTTTCTTTTATAATTAACAGACGGTTGTTCTTGTTTATTAGCCGGAATTAAGTCAGAAACTTTTGATTGAAGTTTTATACTCCCAATAGTGATTGTAGCCTTATTTTTGTTTTTGTCGATTTCGGTAATAATCCCGACTGCATTTGTATCTTTTACAGCAGCATAATCTCCGATCTTAAAATCTTTTTCTATGGGGGCTTTTCCCTGCTCTCCATATACTTTTTTCGATGTCTCTTTTTTCAAATCGTCGATCTTCTGTTTCTCAATCTTAATCGTCTTCTTATCAGCGTTGGATTCTCTAATGTTGCGTATGGCTTCTTCAATTGTCTTATTGACATCTTTCAAATACAATTGTGCTTTCTCTTTTGTATCCTCCAAAATTTCTTTTTTCTGCTTCTCCAGATTTTCGATCTTTTGATGATATAGATTTGCCAAACCTTTTAACCTCGTATTCTCGATTTCAAGTTTGTTCAATTGTTCTCGAAGTTCTTTAGATTTCCGTTCGATCTGTACCAAAAATTCTTCGACTTTATTCTTATCCGTATCAAGATATCTTTTCGCGAGGTCTATAAACTTTTTATCGAATCCTATCCGCTCGGCTACTTCAAATGCATAACTTGAGCCCGGCATTCCTTGATGAAATTTATATGTAGGCTGAAGATTTGTTGTATCAAATTCCATTGAAGCATTTTCAAAACCATCAATTTCATTCGCTAAAATCTTTAAACTTCCATGGTGAGTTGTAGCAAGAACCTTAGCATTCTTCTTTTTTAACGATAATAATATTCCTGTAGCAAGAGCGGCTCCTTCCGCGGGATCTGTTCCGGTACCAATTTCATCAAGAAGTACCAGAGATTTTTCATCCGCACTTGATAAAATATTGTTGATGTTGGAAAGATGAGAACTGAAGGTGCTGAGATCTTCTTCTATCGATTGTTGGTCGCCGATATCCAACAACACCTGGTCGAAAAAGTGAAGATTGGAATCCGGATGGCAAGGAATATGAAAACCGGATAACGCCATGATAAATGAAATTCCTGCCGTTTTAAGAACTACTGTTTTGCCGCCTGCATTCGGTCCGGTAATTAAAATTACATTTTGTTTGTCGATTTTCAAGTTAAGCGGGACCGTGGACTTAATCCCCATTTTCTTAATAAGAATGGGATGTCTTGCATCAATGATTTGAATTGGATTTAATTTGTCAAATGTTGGAAAACAGCCAAGAATTTCAATCGAGTACTTTGCTCTGGCAAAATAGGAATCGATCTCGGAAAGAGCTTCCAGTGCTTCTCTGAGTTGAATATGCATCGAACCGATTTTTATTGTCAGTCCCTGAAGTATCTTTTCAATTTCTCTTTTTTCCGCAAAGTTCAATGACAAAATATCATTATTCAATTCGAGTGTTTCTTCCGGTTCAATATAAACCGTCTGTCCGCTTGAGGATTCCGAGTGAATGAAACCTTTAACGTGTCTTTTATGTTCTGACTTAACCGGTACAACAATTCTTCCGTCGCGCAATGTTATATATTCTTCCTGGACGAGATAAGACTCGCTGAATTGTTTCAATAATTTGTTTACAACTTTCCTGAGTGAATTTTCCTTTTCTCTAATTTCATTTCTAATCTCTTTGAGCTTCTGTGTAGCATCATCTCTAATTTCACCATTATCGTTGAATATACGTACAATCTGGTTTTCGAATACTTTATCGACAAACAAACGTTTCGCAACGGAACAAATATTTGGGAAATCTTCTTCCTTTCCTTTAAAGAATTGAATTGTTTTCCTTGACGTCTCGGTAAGAGTAAGAATATCCATGATATTTCTAATAGATAAAACTGTTCCGGGAATTTTACTCTTTGAAATTATTTCGGATAAATTAGGTAAGCCGGTCAGGGGTGGTAAATCGGTCTTAATAATTATTTCCTTTGCTTCAGATACTTTTAATCCTTCTTCAATTACCTCTTTAACAGTCTCCCTCGGCCTCAAAGCAAGTGTTATTTCTTTGCCGCGTTCAGTGTAACAGTACTTTGCCGTATGCTCGACTATCTTGTTGAATTCAAGTTTTTCCAATACTTCGTCATGTATCATAATCTATTTACTTTTCAGTGTATCAATCAAATTGTTATCCGGTGTTGCATCTTTGTTTTCAATAAATTCCTTTATAAAATCAGAAGCCTTTGAACGGTGACCTATCACAAAGTCGATTGAATTAGGAATTATGTTATATGTTTTCGAATAAAGCAGTGATTTTGTCTGATCTGTTTTTGAAGGAAGGTTAAATATGTTGAGAAATAAAAAGAAACCGCTTAAGAAAAAAACAATTTGAATTGTTCCAACTGCCCCGCCAAGAAATTGATTTATAAACCTGTTGGTCTTGTCAAGCGGGTGAACGATTCTTTTTATTATAGATGTAATAAAAATGACTACTAGAAAAATTAAAATGCCGGTAATTATAACTGCAAAATATTCGTCAGGAAAAAACGGAAGTAAGATTACTGCCAATT
>CAZRIQ010000220.1:0-4974 GCA_964600175.1 uncultured Melioribacter sp.
CTTGTCCCGACCGAAAAAGTTTTTGTAGTAAAAGACGGGAAAAAGAAAACGAAAAAGAAGAATTTTTTCCCCGGGTACATTTTGGTATGTGCTGAGCTGGATATAAAAGCGAAAGATTTTATTGTGAATACTCCATCCGTAATGGGATTTCTCGGAACACAAAATAATCCTATTCCGTTGCAGCCGGAAGAAGTTAAAAGAATAGTCGGAAGAATTTCTCAAGGAGATGAAACGGAAAGAACAGAAACGATTTTCAGAGCTGGTGATTTTGTCAAAATTATTGATGGACCGTTCAATAATTTTTCCGGCGTTATTCAGGAAGTAAACGAAGAAAAAATGAAGATCAAAGTTATGGTTTCAATATTTGGTCGAAAGACACCGGTTGAAATAGACTTTGTTCAAGCTGAATTAGAAAAATAAATTCATATAGGTTGAGTTATGGCAAAAAAGATTGATGGTTTTATCAAATTACAAATACCCGGCGGACAAGCAAATCCTTCACCACCGGTAGGACCTGCACTCGGTCAAAAGGGTGTTAATATTATGGAATTTTGTAAACAGTTTAATGCGAAGACTGCAGATAAAACCGGTTTGATCATCCCGGTTGTTATAACGGTCTTTTCAGATAAATCTTTTACATTCATTACCAAAACACCTCCGGCAGCAGTTTTATTAAAGAAAGCAGCTAAAATTGAAAAGGGTTCAGCCGAACCTAATAAAACAAAGGTTGCCAAAGTTACCAAGTCGCAGGTAAAAGAGATTGCGGAAATAAAGATGAAAGATTTAAATGCCCACGATGTTGAAAATGCATCGAGTATGATTGCCGGTACGGCAAGAAGTATGGGAATAACAGTTGAAGAATAATTTTATCGGGATAAGAAATGAAAATCACAAAACGTACAAAAGAGATCAAGAAAAAAGTAGACTTACTAAAAGAATATACACTTGAAGATGCAATAAAAACTTTGAAAGATGCTTCCAAGGTAAAATTCACGGAAACTTTGGATTGTGCAATTAGACTTGGTGTAGATCCGAGACATGCAGATCAAATGGTTCGCGGTACGGTTTCACTTCCTCACGGTACCGGGAAAAAAGTTTCGGTTCTTGTAATTGCCAAAGGATCACTGGCTGAAGATGCATTAAAAGCCGGAGCCGATTATGCAGGGATTGAAGAATACATCGAAAAAATTAAAGGCGGCTGGACGGACGTTGATGTTGTGGTAGCTACGCCGGATACGATGGGTGAAGTTGGTAAACTTGGTAGAGTATTGGGCCCTAAAGGTTTGATGCCTAATCCGAAAAGCGGTACCGTTACTAACGATGTTGCAAAAGCTGTAAAAGATGTCAAAGCCGGAAAGATCGAATTTAGGGTCGATAAAACCGGAATCATTCATACATCACTTGGAAAACTTTCATTTAGTGCCGAGCAATTAACCGAAAACACTCGGGCATTTTTACAAACAATTGTGAAACTGAGACCCTCTTCCGCAAAAGGACAATACATTAAAAGCCTGTACTTGTCTTCTACAATGGGTCCGGGGTTAAGAATTACAAAAGACGAGTCAAGTATTTCGCTTAAATAGAATTTACGCACTCATTACATAAATGCTTCTAACATTATGAACTGATTTGCAATAGTAAGTAGTAGGAGTAAGATGAACAAAACAGAAAAAACAGAATCCATATCACAGATTAAGGAATTGATTGACAAAGCCACGGGAATGTTCCTTGTTGATTACGGAGGTGTAAACGTTGCAGGTATCAACAAACTTCGTGCAACATTCAAACAGGAAGGTGTTACTTATAAAGTGTTGAAGAATACTTTATTCAAGAGAGCCCTTGACGAAGTAGGCGGTTTTGATCAATTGAAAGAAAATCTTGTTGGTATGACCGGTGTTGCTTTTGCCGGCGAGAATTTTGTAGCTCCGGCTAAGATCATCAAGAAATATTTTGATGAAACCGGTAAGTTCTCATTTAAAGGTTGTTACATAGAATCATCATACTACGATGCCGGTCAACTGAACATGCTTGCTTCCATGCCTACAAAGGAAGAAATCATGGCAAGCATAGTCGGCAGTGTAGCCGCACCTGCATCGGGTATAGTTGGTGCAATCAATGCTGTAATGCGGGATTTGGTCAGTGTTATAGACCAGATTAGTCAAAAGCAGGCAGCTTAATTTTAACATAGAAAAAGTAAAGTAATAAAATATAGGAGTAATAAAATGTCTGAGAAGATTTCAGAAATTGTTGAGAAAATTAAAGGACTTACATTAGTTGAAGCTTCGGAATTAAAGAAAGCTTTGGAAGATGAATTTGGAGTAACCGCAGCGGCACCCGTTATGATGGCTGGTGCACCTGCAGGCGGTGGAAACGGCGGTGCTGCCGTTGAAGAACAAACCGAGTTTGATGTTATTCTTCAAGCAACCGGTGAAAAGAAAATCAATGTTATTAAAGTCGTTCGTGCTCATACCGGACTTGGCTTGAAAGAAGCCAAAGATTTGGTAGACGGTGCTCCGAAAACGGTTAAAGAAGCTATTCCGAAAGACGAAGCTGAAAAAATTAAGAAAGAACTAGAAGAAGCTGGCGCAACAGTTCAAGTTAAATAGTTTATTTTACAGCCATTTTCTCGAAAAAATTACTTTAGTGGTAAGACGGTGAACTATGTCTTACCACTTTCTTTCATTTCTTGATGAAAGAAACCCATTATTAAATTTGGGAGGTTAAGGTTGGAAAAGGTAAAAATCAATAAAAGTACAAATAGAGTTACATTCAGTTCGATTATCCCTGTATTGAAAATTCCGGATCTCCTTAATATTCAACTGGAATCGTTTGAAGATTTTCTTCAATTGAAAGTAGCACCGTCAAAACGGGAAAACAAAGGTCTTCATGCAGTATTTACAACCAATTTCCCAATTTTTGACAACAAAGAATTTTACCGTCTCGATTTTATAGAGTACTACATCGAGAAACCGAGGTTTTCAATACCGGAATGTGAAGAACGCGGATTAACTTATTCTGCCCCCTTGAAAGCAAAGTTGAGACTTTCTACAAGGGATGACGAAACCGGCGAATACGTTAATTCCGTCGAACAGGAAGTTTATCTTGGTAATCTTCCCTACATGACCGAGAGAGGTACTTTTATAATAAACGGTGCGGAAAGAGTAATTGTAAGCCAGTTGCATCGTTCACCCGGTGTTGCATTTGCCCAGACGGTTCATCCGAACGGAACACCGATTTATTCGGCAAGGATTATCCCATTCAGAGGTTCTTGGGTTGAATTTGCAACCGATATCAACAACATATTGTATGTATATATAGATAGAAGAAAGAAATTTCCTTCCACAACTTTGCTTAGAGCTCTTGGTTATGAAAGTGATGAGCAAATACTGAACTTGTTTAATCTTATCGAAGAAGTAACAGTTAAAAAATTAAATATAGACGATCACACGGGAAGAATTTCTGCCGAAGATGTTATCGATACCGAAACCGGTGAGATTTATGTTGCAAGAGACGGGGAATTGACCGAAGAAGTGATCCAAAATATTAAAGGATCATCGGTTCATTCGCTTAAACTGATTAGCCTTGAAACTTCTTTTGAGCAGGACTTAGTGATTAATACTCTTAAAAAGGATATGTCTAAGACAAAAGAAGAGGCGCTCTATGCGATTTACCGTCAGTTGAGATCAGGCGAAGCCCCGGATTTGGATACTGCACAAGGATTGATTGACAAATTATTCTTCAACGAAAAAAGATACGATCTTGGCGAAGTCGGTCGTTTCAGAATGAACGACAAACTGAATCTTAGCATTCCCGAAAATATTAGAGTACTTACACTTGAAGACATTATTTCGATAATGAAAAATATTATCAAACTGAAAAACGGAAATGTTCAGGTTGATGATATTGATCATTTGGGAAATAGACGAGTTAGAACGGTAGGCGAGCAGTTGATGCAGCAATACAATGTCGGTCTTGCAAGAATGTCGAGAACGATTCGCGAGAGAATGAACATGCGCGATAACGAAAATATGCAGCCGCAAGACCTCGTTAATGCAAGAACCATAAGCAGCGTTATAAATGCTTTCTTCGGAACCAACCAGCTTTCGCAGTTTATGGATCAGACAAATCCGTTATCCGAGTTGACTCATAAAAGAAGAGTTTCTGCGTTGGGACCCGGCGGTCTTACAAGAGAAAGAGCCGGATTTGAAGTTCGCGACGTTCATCATTCGCATTACGGAAGACTTTGTCCTATTGAAACTCCTGAAGGTCCGAACATTGGTCTTATATCCTCATTAACAATTTTTGCAAGAGTAAATAATTACGGATTTCTTGAAACTCCATATAGAAAAGTAAAAGACGGAAGAGCAACAGGCAGTGTTGATTATTTGAGTGCTGATCAGGAAGATGAATTTACTATTGCGCAGGCAAATGCACCTATCGATGAACAGGGAAGATTTATTAATGAGAGAGTAAAGTGTAGATTCACCGGTGAGTTTCCGGTTGTTCCTCCGGAAGAAGTTCATTACATGGACGTTGCTCCGGCACAGATAGTAAGTGCAGCGGCAGCTCTAATTCCGTTTCTTGAACACGACGACGCAAATAGAGCATTGATGGGTTCGAACATGCAACGTCAAGCAGTACCGCTTCTTGTTCCACAAGCTCCGCTAGTAGGAACTGGAATGGAACAGAAAATTGCAAGGGATTCACGTTCAATAATTGTTGCTGAAGACAGCGGTATTGTTGAATATTCAGATGCTGGCAAAATAGTTGTGAAATATGATATTGATTCCAACAGCCCCGAAGCACTTGTAAATTTTGATGACGAACGAAGAGTCGTTTACACTTTGACAAAATTTTCCGGAACGAACCAAGAAACATGTTTTAATCAGAAACCGGTTGTTAATTCGGGACAGATAATTAATAAAGGTGATGTACTTGCCGACGGTTCCGCAATTGTAAACGGCGAACTGGCTC
>CAZRIQ010000221.1:0-4969 GCA_964600175.1 uncultured Melioribacter sp.
TTATTGAAACACGTGCTGCATTTAGAAGGATTCTTTTTTCTTCTTGCGTCAGCTCCATTTAATTGCAAGCCTCCTGGCTAACCTAATTTATTCCAGCTTAAAAGTAATCAGCTCGTTTTTTTCTTTCAGCACGAATAACAAATCTTCATAGACAAAGAATGAATCCGGTACAAAAGCATTTAATTTGGAATTAAGAACGTCATTGAAAATCTCTTTGCCGGTCTCAACATCTATCGCATAAAATTTGTTTTCTAAAGTTTCCCCCGCTGCTTTCGAGTGAAAATTCATCAGAAGTAAATTTTCGTAAATATTATATTCAACAGTACCGACAATATCAAGGCTTTTTACTTTTTCTTTAATAACTGTATCAACAATGTTGGACTCCGATCCTTCATACTTTAGGGGAAATAAATACTTATCGTAAGAAGATTCACTCTCGGATTTCTTTTTCGAATCATTTACAAGATTAAAATCCTCGCCGAGATTTTCGATTTCTTCGCCGGTTGTTAAATCCAAAACGAAAAATTCCCGCCCTTCAAACAACTGTTGAAAACAATAGACTTTATTTTCCAGAATGAAAAGAAAGGAATATTTGTTGTTCGTCCACAATGTTTTTTTCGTATTAACATCGAAAGAAATTATCTCTTTGTGACCGGGCATATCCGGTTTGGCAAACTTGTGAAATATAATTGTGTCATTATAGAATGTTTCTATCCCAATCCAGAACTTTTCATCGAGCTGCAGATTCTTAAAAACTTTCTTGCCGGAAAAGAGATTGAAACAATTGAAAAAAACTTCTTTCGAATTTATGTCCCTCGTTTCAATTAACAGTTTCTCCGTTTCGGAGATTAGGATACGCCAGATTTGGTTTGGTGATTTGTAAGAATATAATTGCTTTATTCGCATTCAATCATTCTCAAAACATTAATTCATCCTCTACGAGGATGTTTGTTATGTGGTTAATACTTCTTCTTTTCTTACAATAATAAAACGTCTACGACGTTTCCCATTGGACCCCGTAGACAAAATTCTACAACAACTTACCTGCTGAACGAATTCATTCGGCAAGCAGGTTAAACGTCTACGATGTTTCCCAAGATACCTTGTAACCGACAGACTCCGAAAAATCTAACGACTACTATGTTTCTGACACCTGACCTCGCAGAAATCAAATTATTGGAGTAGAACAATTTCTATTCAATAACGATAAATCCTTGTAGGGGATTTATAAATTCTTTAGTGCTACATCGGTTTAAATTTCGCCGTGAAATGACGAAGCATCGGCGCTTCGTAAATTATTTCGTATCCCTTTAGTTTGTCCCGGTTATTATAGACTTCAAGACAAACTTCGGCAACATAATCAATATGACTTTGAGTATATACTCTCCTCGGAATTGCAAGACGCACAAGTTCCATCATTGCAGGAATAAATTTGCCCGTTTTTTTATCCTTCCTTCCGAACATAACACTTCCAATCTCAACGCTCCTAATTCCCCCTTCAATAAAAAGTTCACAAACGATTGATTGTCCCGGATACTGTTCCGGCGGGACATTGGGAAGAAATCTTTTTGCATCCAGGTAAATTGCATGCCCGCCCGGCGGCTCAATAATAGGAACCCCGCCACTCAGTAATTTATCTCCCAAATATTCGATGCTTCTGATTCTATATTGCAAATAATGTTCATCGAGAACTTCCTCAAGCCCCTGAGCAACTGCTTCGAGGTCGCGTCCGGCTAAACCGCCGTAAGTCGGAAATCCCTCGGTAACTATCAAAAGGTTTCTGCAGTTCATTGCAAGAGTTTCATCATTCAATGAAAGAAAACCGCCGATATTCACAAGTGCGTCTTTCTTCGCGCTCATTGTTGCACCATCGCTGTAAGAAAACATTTCCTGACAGATTTCCAAAACCGATTTGTCACGGTAACCTTTTTCCCTCAACTTTATGAAGTATGCATTCTCTGCAAAACGGCATGCATCCAAAAACAGCGGGAGATCGTACTTATCACAAACGCCGCGAACATCTTTAATGTTCTGCATCGAAACCGGCTGTCCACCGCCGGAATTGTTTGTAACGGTAATCATCACAAAAGGTATATTTTCCTTTCCGACTTTCTTAATAAAATTTTCCAACGCCTCAACATCCATGTTGCCTTTGAAGTCCGCTCTTTGTTCCGGGTGCTTACCGACCTCATTTAAAAGATCTACCGCTTCGGCACCGGTAAACTCCACGTTGGCTCTTGTCGTATCGAAATGGGTATTGTTCGGAAAATATTTCCCTTGTCCGCCGGTTACCGAAAAAATTATTTTTTCAGCCGCTCTTCCCTGGTGGGTAGGAATTATATATTTGTGCCCGGTAATCTTTTGAACTGCCGATTCGAACCTGTAAAAACTTTTCGAGCCTGCGTAAGCTTCATCCCCATCCATTATTCCAGCCCACTGTTTGGAACTCATTGCCGACGTTCCGCTGTCCGTAAGGAGATCTATCAATACATTATCTGCATGAATTAAAAACGGGTTGAAGCCGGCATCTTCTAAAATTTTGGCTCTTTCTTCTTTCGTGGTGAATTTTATCGGCTCTACGGATTTAATTTTGAAGGGTTCAATAATTGTTTTCATAAAACCTCTAGAAAATACAAGTAATGATTTTGCTCAAATTTACGAATTATTATTTCTCAAAACGACAACATCTGAACACAATAACAGAAAGTTTGGAAATCTTCTTTGATTGTATATACCGGCAATAATTAAAATTTCCACATCATTAATTAGGGTAATCGAAGAAAGTGCCGATGCAAAAAAATTAAAATTCATTTAACACATTTTCGACTTTTTTTCATTTTCATCTCCTAAAAATTTACTAAATTAAGCAACAACATCTACAACAAATCGGAGGGCAATTTCAAATGGAAGAAACAAAAGACCAGGCTCCATCAATGTCTCCCGTTGAACAGGAAGAACCCGAACTGAGCCATACTGATAAACTGGTAGGAGTGTTTACCGAACCGGGCAATACATATTCAAAGATGTCCAAATTCGAACCGAAAACTTCCGACTGGATAATTCCCCTAATCGTAGTAATATTATTTGCCGTACTTTCCAATATTTTTATGATGAGCAATCCCACAATTAAAAACGCAATTGTTGAAAAACAAATGGCTCAATTCGAAAAGCGATTCGATGAAATGGTACAAAAAGGACAGATGACCGAGCAACAAAAAGATCAGCAGATGGAAACGATCCGAGATAGAATGAGCCAAAGCGGCGGCATTGCGTTGATTGGTACCATAGTCGGTATACCAATCGTTTTCTTTATAATGTTCTTTTTAGTTTCAGGTGTTTTTTATCTGTTCATTAAATATGCACTTAAAGGCGACGGAACTTATAAATCGGCGATGTCTGCATACGGTTTGGCATATTACATCCTTGTCATTCAAATTATTGTAGTAGTTATCTTAGCTTTTACAATGAACCGGCTATTCCAGGGTGCAAACGTAGCTGAACTGATGAATATAGACAAGTCAGCATTTGGAGGTTTCTTACTCAGTAAACTAGATATCTTCTCAATCTGGTTTTACGTTGTTATCGGTATCGGTTTTGCTAAAATGTTTAAGTCGCCAAGTACAGGTAAATATGTAGGAACGATAATCGGTATCTGGCTGGGATTCAGCATAATTTTCTTCTTTATAGCGAAAGCCGTACCTTTCCTCAAAACTTTTGCATGATCCTAATTAAAAATTAACCCCGAACAAGTTTCGGGGTTTTTTATTTCCACAAACTTTCTATTTCTTCCGTTCTTAGTTTTCTTACTTCTCCCAATCCAAGTTTATCAAGCGTAATGTCTTTTATTCGAACACGGACAAGTCTCAATGTAGGATACCCGACAGCGGCAGTCATCTTTCTAACCTGCCTGTTTCTACCTTCCGCTAATGTAATTGAAAGCCAATAAGTAGAAATATTTTGTCTTTGCCTAATCGGCGGAATTCTCGGATCGAAACCGGGATCGTCAATGAGTTTTACTTTTGCAGGCAAGGTTCTTTTGTTTTCAATTACTACACCGTTTTGTAATTCTTCCAAAGCATCCTCACCCGGAATCCCTTCCACCTGAACATAATACTCACGCTCGTGTTGGTTCTTCGGATTCAACAAATAGTCAGTCAATGATTTGTCATTTGTTACTATGAGTAGCCCCTCGCTGTCCTTATCCAGCCTGCCAACGGAATAAACATCTTTAGGGAAATTATATAAGTCAGCTAACGTATCTCTTCCTTCTTTATCTGTAAACTGGGAGAGATAGCCATAAGGTTTGTTTAGAACAAAATATTTTTTTGTTGATACGTCTTGCACGGTTTAACAGCCTCTCTTCTCATCTTTCTTCTTATTAGGGAAAGGGCAGATGAGGTTAAATAATAGTTTGTGGATCGATATCGATTACCGGTTTTATATCCCTGAACTTACTCTTTTGATTATACTCGATATAAGAATTGAGCAGTGCGCTTCTCATTGACTTGCCGGAAGGATCAACCTTTTTATTTCCTTTAAGTACAATTTGATAACGGTAATTCCCTTTTATTTTGTGAATTACCGCTTCATTAGGTGGAGTAATTTCAAATCCTCTTTTGCACTTTTTCAGATAACTGAAAAATTCATTTATTGCGCTGTTCGCTCTTTTTTCATTTTCGTCTTTAAATTCTACCAGCGCCAATCTTGTAAACGGCGGATAACCGCCGTGTTCTCTAAGCCCAATTTCTTTTTCATAAAATCCTTTGTAATCATTCATCAAAACTTTTTGGAGAACAAAATGTTTTTGATTCTGCGTTTGAATGATCACTTCGCCTTCTGTTTTGCTTCTCCCCGAGCGCCCGGCAACTTGCGTTAATAATTGAAACGTCCTCTCGTCGGCTCTAAAATCGGGTATCCACAAAGAAGTTTCTGCAGAAATTACTCCCACCAAAGTAACATTCGAAAAGTC
>CAZRIQ010000222.1:0-4969 GCA_964600175.1 uncultured Melioribacter sp.
ATTCCAATACTTCTATTGAAGATGAAATTGAAATTTTACTTAAGAAAGTCCAAGAGGTAGAAAAGTAAATTTTAGCCGTCGATAATTAACAAATGTTAAAATAATTTTTTACTGCTGAACTTTTTTTGACGGCGGGAAAGTAACGGCAGAATTTTTAGGAGGTTAGATGTCGGATCAGGAAAAAGAAACCGATGTTAAGACAAACGTTGAATCATTTTATGAGGGTGGAAAGTACATCAATGCCGATGAATATTCGGAAGATGAATTAAAAACTCTTACAAAACTTTATTCGGAATCCTTCCGGGATATTAAGGAAGGGGAAATACTTCAAGGCAAAATTGTCGGTATCAATGCCGATAATGTTGTTATCGATGTCGGGTTTAAATCCGACGGAACGATTTCAAAAACCGAATTTACATCAACCGAAGAAATAAAAATCGGTGATGCCGTTGATGTAGTAATTGAGAGTGTTGAAGACGAAGAGGGAAATCTTGTTCTAAGTAAGAAGAGAGCCGATTTCTTGAAGGTCTGGTCGCGGGTAATGGATGCTTATGAAAGCGATAAAATTATTCCCGGTAAAATTCTCAAGAGAATTAAAGGCGGAATGGTTGTCGACTTGATGGGCATCGAAGCATTCCTACCGGGTTCGCAAATCGATATTCGCCCCGTTCGTGATTTTGATGCATTCGTCGGGCAGACGATGGATTTCAAAATTGTCAAAGTAAATATTCCAACCGAAAACATTGTTGTTTCCCACAAAGTATTGATCGAGGAAACGATTGCGGATCAGCGAAAAGAAATTCTCGACAAACTTGAGAAAGGTCAGATACTCGAAGGAATTGTTAAAGCGATTACAGATTTCGGTGTGTTTATAGACCTCGGCGGTGTTGACGGTTTAGTTCACATTACAGACTTGAGCTGGGGAAGAATTAATCACCCGAGTGAAGTGGTAAAGTTGGATGAAAAAATTAAAGTTGTTGTTACGGATTTCGATAAAGAAAAGAAAAGAATTTCCCTCAGCTTGAAGCAGTTGATGCCTCATCCGTGGGAAAAGATAAATGAGAAATATAAAATAGGCGATAAAGTTGCCGGGCGTGTTGTTTCATTGACGGATTATGGTGCGTTTATCGAAATTGAAAAAGGTATTGAGGGATTGATTCACATTTCCGAAATGAGCTGGACGCAGCATATCAGTCATCCTTCTCAATTCGTTTCTATGGGTCAGATAGTTGACGCAGTGATTTTAAGCCTTGATAAGGACGACAAGAAAATTTCTTTGGGAATGAAACAGTTAACACCCGATCCTTGGCAGGAAATAATGAAGAAATATCCGGTTGGTTCAAATCACGCCGGAGTTGCAAGAAATCTTACTAACTTCGGTGTGTTTGTTGAACTTGAACCCGGAATTGACGGACTGATTCACATTTCCGATTTGTCGTGGACGAAAAAGATTAGGCATCCCGGCGAAGTTGTAAAGAAAGGCGAGAAGATTGATATTGTTGTTTTATCCGTAGATACGGAGCAAAGAAAAATTTCCCTCGGTCATAAACAAATTAATGATAATCCTTGGGAAAACTTTGAGAAAGAATACGCGGTTGCAACTCAAACCGAAGGTAAAGTAGTAAGAATAATTGAAAAGGGATTGATTTCCGAACTGCCGTTGGGAGTCGACGGGTTTATTCCTGCGACGCAGTTATCAACTTCTAAAATTAAAAATCTTTCTTACTGTTTCCCGGTCGGAAACAAACTCGATTTGAAAGTTGTTGAGTTTGATAAAGAGAACAAGAAAATTGTCCTGAGTGCTCTTGCTGTTCTCAAAGAAAAGACAGATGAAGAGATTCAGCAGTACATTACCGATCATAAACTTGAAAAAGTTGCCGTCGTCGATATACAGCAGGCTGATTCGGATAAATTCGATTCATCTGATTTCAATTTGTATGATGATAAGCAATCTGATTCTTCCCCGGCTTCCGAACGTCCGAAAGCTGGAGAAAAGCCGGCTGCTGCTGTTGAAGATAAAAAGGAAGAAGAGAAAGAAGTTAAGCCGGAAGTAAAAGAAGAAGCAAAAGAGGAAGTAAAAGAAGAAGCAAAAGAAGAAGCAAAAGAGGAAAAGAAAGAAGTTAAACCGGAAGAAGTGAAAGAAGTGAAACTGGAGGAAAAGGAAGAAGCAAAGCCGGAAGAGAAAAAAGAAAAAAAGAAAAAAGAAGAAAAACCTGAAGAATAGCGATAAGCTCTTTTTTGGGTTTTAATTAAAATTAGGGCTGTATTTAATTGATTTGATGATTAATTTACAAATCAAAGTACAGCCCTTTTTGTTAGAACTCAGAGTATTAATCAATGTCAAGAGTAGCATTTTATACATTGGGATGTAAGCTGAACTATTCCGAAACCTCAACCATAAGCAAACAGTTTTTGGAAAAAGGTTTTGAAGTTGTCGATTACAATAACAAAGCCGAAGTGTATGTGATAAATACTTGCACGGTTACGGAGAATGCCGAGAGAGACTGCCGGCAAATGGTTCGTCGTGCTTTAAGAAATAATCCCGAAGCTTATGTGGTTGTTACCGGTTGTTACGCCCAGCTTCGTTCCGAAGAAATTGCCGCTATTGACGGAGTGAGTGCCGTTCTCGGAAGCAATGAAAAATTTGAAATCTTCGATCGTATCGGTTCGTTTAGCAAAGATCAGCCTTCTTGTGTTTATGTTTCTCCTTCGGAGGAATTAAATTCATTTCATTCTGCGTTTACCGTTGAAGAAGACAGCCGCACGCGCGCATTCTTTAAAATTCAGGACGGCTGCGATTACAAATGTTCATTCTGTACAATTCCTTTGGCACGTGGAAAAAGCAGGAGTCTTGATCCAGAAGAAGTTAAATCCCAATTCAAGAAAATTATTGACTCCGGTTTTAAGGAAATTATTTTAACGGGCGTAAACGTTGGGGATTACGGTAATACTTTAAGAGAGCAAGAGCAGGAACAAGAGCAAGATTTGAAAATAGATTTATACCGTTTGTTGAAAATGATGCTTGAGTTCAAAGGGGATTATAGGATAAGAATAAGTTCTATTGAGCCGAATTTGCTGACGGACGAAATTCTTGATCTTGTTGCGAATGATGAGAGAATGTGTAATCATTTCCATATTCCACTTCAGAGCGGGAGTCCGAAAATTCTTAAGCTGATGCAGCGCAGGTATAAAGTCAACGATTATAAAGCATTGATCTGGAAAGCCGTAGATAAAATTCAAGACTTAGGAATCGGAGTCGATGTGATTGTAGGATTTCCGGGTGAGACGGAAGAAGATTTTCTCGAAACTTACAATTTCATTAAAGAGCTGCCGGTCTCTTATCTTCACGTGTTTACTTACTCGGAGCGACCGGATACGAAAGCTATATCAATGCAGGGAACGGTCGATGTTCATGAACGAAAGAGAAGAAACAATATGCTGAGAATTTTGAGCGAGAAGAAACGGAACGAATTTTACAGAAAGATGATCGGAAAAGAATTAAGAGTTTTATTCGAGCATGAAGGAAATAATGGGTTGATAAAAGGATTCACTTCAAATTATATTAGGGTGGAGCATAAGTTTAATTCGGAATTAATTAATAAATTAGTAAGTGTGAAAATCAAGGAGGTTAAAGGGAATATTTGTACAACTGAGATAATTAATAAAACAACTGAATTGGAACTTAAAGCAGGTTGATCATGAAAAAAATAATTTCTCTCGTTGTACTTTTTTCGTCCTTGGTTTTTTCACAAAGTACGGTAGTAAAAAATCATTACGAACTGCTCAGCGAAGCCAAACAAATCCCCGCTCAAAATTCAACAAGGTTTTTAGATCAAGAAAATTCCATGCAAAAGAAAAGTGCGGGATTGGCAATTATCTATTCGCTACTTCTTCCCGGCATGGGGGAATTGTATGCAGGTTCGTACGACTCTGGAGTTTACTTTACGGTTGCAGACGGTGTTTTGTGGGGAGTTTTTGCCGGCTTTAATATATACGGAACGTGGCAGCGGAATAATTACAGATCTTATGCGCATTCAACGGGTTCGGTGAACCTGGATGGAAAAGACGCAGATTATTTTGCGAACATAGGAATTTACCAGGACATAAACGTATACAACCAGGTTCAAGATCTTAACCGGGATTTCAACAAAACGTATGACGTCAATCAATATTATTGGAAGTGGAATACAAACGATGAGCGGAAAAAATACCGCGAGATGTGGTCTTCCAGCGAGAGCGCATTTAACAATGTACGCTTCGCCGTGGGCGCACTTATCTTGAATAGATTAATTAGTGCTATCGGTGCAGTCCGTGCTGTCTCGAGTTATAATAAAAATTTGGAAAACCAAACAAGCTGGAATGTTTCGTTTGGTGTGGATCAAAAACCAACATTGCCTTCAAGTCTTACTTTGAATTTCACAACTAATTTTTAATTTTTCAGAAGTAAGGAACGCATATACTGCATTCCGCACAAAAACATTAAACCGCAGGGACGCAAAATTTGCATCCTACAAAATTTACTAAATAAAGACGACTCGACTTGTCTCGGCGTAAGACGGATGAGTCGTCTCAGATTTTATTGTTTTGAATACAATCCAAATTACATAAAATATTTTACGATCCTTTATGGCGATCCTACTAGAGCTATAGCTTCCTTAAACAATGGATAGCCGCCGACAGCGTTGGTCATGATGACAATGCCTGTGCCCTGGCGACGATCGAATTCCGTATAGCATCGTTGACCGAAGACGGAACCGTTGGAACCGCTGTGGAAGTAACGGTCGCCGTTTGCAGTTTTCTCGATTGCCCAGCCGAGTCCAAACCAGAGAGTATCATTAATAATGGAGCCGGATCGTTGGGTCGGTCTGTATTCAGTTTTGGATGTACGCGTGAACATCAAATCGAGCGAATGAGCACTTAATGAGTGGGCGGCAGATCGTTCTGTTTTGAGAATCTCAACTATAAACTT
>CAZRIQ010000223.1:0-4968 GCA_964600175.1 uncultured Melioribacter sp.
TATATATTTCATAGATTTACATAGCGGATGGGTAATGAATAACATCAACTCATTTAAGGAACATTAGCATATTAAAATGTGTTTTATGAGTACATAAACCGAATGTACTATGGAAGAAGAGAAAGATCAAAACAAAATAGACTTTAAAGCTCTTGAGGATGCTGAACCTTCCCCCGGTCAGCCGCTCCCCGAATTTCGAAAGTTGGAAAGATCGAAAAACGATTTTATCCTTGCCGGCGTGTGCGGAGGATTGGCAAATTACTTGCGCATCGACCCGGGAATTCTCAGAATTATATTAGTCTTGAGCATGTTCTTAGGGGGTTGGGGGATAGTAGTTTATATTATCACTGTTTTTTTAATTCCTCCCGAGAAGAAACCTATTGAGTTGCCTAATGCGGAGAAACAAAAAATTAGAAAGACAAACAACAGAACTTTACTTGGAAGTATCCTTCTGTTTTTAGGTCTGTATATTTTATTCAGCAACTTCGGATTCATAATTTATCTTAGTCCTTTCAATCTCTCGTGGAATTTTATAATCCCGTTGTTTGCACTTCTTATAAGCCTGTATCTTGTTGTAAACAGGCAGTATGTTGAAGATAGAAGTGATGCCAGCGCTCCCAAACATTTGACCCGTTCCATGACCGACAAAAGACTTCTCGGTGTATGCGGGGGAATAGCGGATTACTTGAACGTTGATTCCGCTATTGTAAGAGTTATTTGGGTTATTGCTTCGTACATAACCGCCGGTACGGGAGTTTTGGTTTATGTTCTGTTTGTATTTATTCTTAAAAATAAAGAAGAGTTGAATGAAGGCACCGTTTCGTGAAATAATAAGTTTTGCACTTCTTGTGTTCGGCATACTTTTAATCTTGAATCTTTTCTACGTTACAAGTATAAGCTACCTGGAATTGTTGGGAATAACTTTTTTGATATTTGCCGTGCCGGGGATTTATTTCTCTCTTAAAAAAGGGTACAGACTTGTTATAATAATATCTACCGTGTTATTCATGTTAGGTGTTTTATTCCTCGCTAAACAATTGTTTCAACTTCCCGATTCGCGAGAAATTTATTTAACTGCATCTTTATTCATCACAGGGTCTTGCCTGTTAATGTTGTTCATTGAAAACAACGAAGAACGAAGTTTCTTGATTGCGGCGGTTATTCTTTTTGTACTATCTATTCTATCAGCATTTCTTTTGAAAACATCATCGCTCTTCGCATTAACGGTTAAAGCAGATAAACTAATGCTTAATTTGTGGCCCTACTTGTTGGTTGTTGCGGGAATGATTCTGCTTGTAAACAGGAAACGCTGAATTATCTTCTGCCGTTTGAAACTAAAGAACCCACCAAAAATGTTTGTCCGGAAGGAGTTTGCGAGCCGCCTGCAGGTTCTATTGTAATTCTAAACAAGTCAACCTGGTTAAGAGGAATATAAGGAAGGTTTGATATTTTAATGAATTTGTCTTCCGGTCCGGGTGAGAATGTTGCGAGTGAATATGATCTTCCTTTGCTCACAAGCCAAATTTGGTAAGTCTGGTCGGGTTTGAGAGGCGGTACGTTATTCAATTGTAAAAGTGCTTCCCTCTGGTTCATTGCAAGATAAATTTTTGCACTCGAACTGATATTGGGCTGCGAGCTCGTCATATCGAGAATAGAAATGTCCTTGTAGTTCAGGAATTCTATAACCGACATATATTTTAGCATGAAGTCGTTGGTCGTCCGCAGGTCGTTTTTCGTACGCGTCAATTCATTCTTCAAATCGGCAACTTGGCTTTGAATATCTGTAATGGAAGTATAAGCGAAGTAGCCGACAACACCGAACAGTATTAACGTAAGGAAAATTGCAAGCCAGCCGGCAAACCCGGAAGGTTTTTCCTGCTCAACCGGTGCAGTTTTTTCAGCCATAGTTAACTTAGAAGGAAACAGCGTAGGAGGTGAATCTTTAAAATCAACTTTGGTTTTTTCCTTGGTTATTTCTTTGGTCCTTTCTTTTTTCTCAACGGTTGTTTGTTTTTCCGGCGGTTCCGTTTTGAAAAATATTGTCTTGGAAGCGCGGCTTTCGTCCATAGAATTTGTAGTAGTTTTTGTTGGAGCCTTTTCTTCCAAGCCGGTTACCTTTGTCGAAAAAGATTTTGTGAAAGAAGTTCTCGATTTCTCGAAAGTTGCGATAGTCTTTTTCTTTTCCTCTTTTATCTTTGTCCTGATTTCATCTTTTAAGCTGATTAATTTTTTTGCAACGTCGTCTTTTATTTTCGGATCGGGAGATTCATAATCCAATATAGAAGGGATCATAGATACTATATTTTGAAGCTCACCCATCAGACCCTTAGGCAGTTCACCGCCTGCGTTCAAATAATCTTTGAACTGGATGTAATTCTCTTTATCCATACATCCTGTAGAGAAGGCGGCAATCATTTCACCAATGGGGTCAGACATACATCCTATTCCGTTATTAAATAATCTTTTAAATTTTGTAATGCAGTTAAAATTTTACTTCTTACTGTTTCAACCGGGACGTTAAGTTTATCTGCAATTTCGTCAATCGTGTATCCTTCATAATAAGCGAGATGGAGAACATATTTTTGCGTGTCCGTTAGTTTTGAAAGTGCACGTTCCACTTTCGGTTTTATAGTCATAACTGTTTCAAGATCGAGGCTGTCAATATCTTGCGCAAAAGTAGGTACGATGTAAAAGTCCTCATATTCGTCGTCGTAAAAATCGAGTGAGTTTAAAGAAGTTCTTGTCCTCCTCAGGTGATCTACGGATTTATTCCGCGTGAGTGTGACGAGCCACGTGTAAACATTTCCACTGGCGAAATCAAACTTTGAAATTTTCCTCCAGATAATTACAAAGACCTCGATCAGTATTTGTCTTGTCGTTTGTTCGTCGGGGGAAATTTTCTTAATAATAGTGTAGAGAAGCGGAGAATACCTTTCGTAGAGTTCCTCAAGGGCGCGAGATTCAAAATTTGCTATCTCTTGCATTAATTCTAAATCTGTCAACGCTTTGAATTTACTCAAATAGTCCTCAAGTTTCTACGGAAATATACAAATAAGCTATAATTAAGGCGACAAAAAATCAAATTTATAAATTATAATTAAATGCGGTTTAGGGTAGTATTTAGAGACCCCGCTTGGATTTCTATTGATTCTCACGAACCGGGATTTAAAGGGAATTAGAATTTCATTCAGCCATATCGTTTTTGCTTGAGGCACCGAAAACGCGGGGTTCGTAATCCTTCAATAATTCTTTTACTTCTTCTAATTGACTCTCAAGAATAAAAAATTTAGCCGGCTGAATCAGCGGATCGACGCTCAAAAAATTTTCGCCGTTTACGTAATAGTCGATGTCAGCTCCGTCAAGAATTGACCTTACAAGGGAAACATCAACCTGGTTTAACGAAGATAATATTTGAACGTAATTTTCCGGTTTCAGCACCTTTGGCGGGTCGGTTGTCAAATCGATGAAAGCTTCACAATTCGGGCAGTGAATCTTTCCAGTCGACATCTCTTTGGAAGAAAGTTTTATTTCGGTTGAACAATTTGGACAAACAAATTCACGCGAGGTTATGTTCGGCATCAATTCTTTTTGTAAAAGTTTTTGGCATTCCGGTTTAGCACAGTAGTAATATTCTTTGCCTTCCGTTAAACAGTCCTTGCAATAGTGCTCGCCGCATCCGTGGCATATTGAGAATGCTTCCTTATCGGGATGATTTTTACAGTTCATATTGATTCCTCATTTATCGGCAAAACTATTTAGATTATACTTTATTAGCAATTGATATATTATTGAAGATGCCCCAAAAATTTCAGACCGTAATTTATTATATTTACCTCTGAATTTGGTAACTAAACATGATGATAAAGAGTGAATTCAAAAGAGATTAGACAACAATTTTTCGATTTCTTCAAGAGCAAGGATCATAGAATTATTCCCAGTGCGCCGGTTGTTCCTTACGACGATCCAACGCTTCTTTTTACAAACGCGGGGATGAATCAATTCAAAGATGTCTTTCTCGGTACAGGTACAAGGGATTATAAGAGAGTAGCCAATACACAAAAATGTATTCGTGTAAGCGGTAAACATAACGATCTTGAAGAGGTTGGGCACGATACATACCACCATACGTTTTTTGAAATGCTCGGCAACTGGTCATTCGGGGACTATTACAAGAAAGAAGCAATTGGCTGGGCGTGGGAATTACTTACAAAGGTTTGGAAACTTCCGAAAGAAGGATTGTGGGCAACCGTTTACAGAACCGACGACGAATCTTTTAGTTTTTGGAAGAGTGAAACGGATATTAACCCAAAACACATTTTACGGTTTGATGAGGAAGACAACTTTTGGGAGATGGGCGAGACCGGTCCGTGCGGTCCGTGCTCTGAAATTCATATCAACTTGAGTGACGATTATGAAAACCCCAAATGGGTAAACGCAGGCAAACCTGAGTGCATAGAAATTTGGAACCTGGTTTTTATTCAGTACAACCGCGATGAGAAAGGGAAGCTTCATGACCTGCCGGCAAAACATGTTGATACCGGTATGGGATTCGAACGTGTTTGTGCTGTGCTTCAAAAGAAAAACTCTAATTACGAAACAGACATTTTTATGCCTTTAATAGACAAAGCAGTAAAACTATCGGGAGTAAAATATTCCGGTGAAGAAAACATGGTGCCGATGCGAGTAGTTGCAGATCACATTCGCACATTAACTTTCGCAATTGCTGACGGTGCTACACCCGGCAACGAAGGACGCGGTTACGTACTGCGTAGAATTTTAAGACGCGCTGCTCGTTACGGTCGTAAGCTCAATCTTAAAGAGCCGTTTCTTTACAAACTTGTTGATGTAGTTGTCAAAAACATGTCTCATGTTTTCCCGGAAATTAAATCGAATCAGTCGAACATCGAAAAAATTATTAAGGCAGAGGAAGAAAGTTTTAATGCAACTCTTGATAGGGGGATTGAACTG
>CAZRIQ010000224.1:0-4966 GCA_964600175.1 uncultured Melioribacter sp.
TATAATATTGCCGAAAGCGCTGCTAATATAGCTTGTAACAAAGTATTTATGGACCAGTCATGGAGTACAGGTTATAATAATGTGAGTTTCGGCGGAGGAACAATTAACGTATCGGTAGTAAATACTACTACACCCGCAAGACAAGTTACAGTAACAGCAACAGGCAGTGTAATTTCCAAAGACAACACGGTTGTTTCAAAAACAATTATTGTTGTATTGGAGCCGAGAAAATTTTCCGAATTTGCCTATTACTCGGAAAATGAACCTTCAAACATTTGGTGGGCAACCGGGGATACCGTTTGGGGACCAATGCATGTTCAGGGTACACTACAGGTTGCCGGCTCCCCCGTATTTATGGGTGATGTTACTATTGAAGATAGTGTGGTTTACAACGATCCCGGTCATTGGGAACATCAATTAGTCGACAGACGATGCATTAGTTATAACTGGTGGGGGTGGTGTCAGCGATGGCAAGATATATACGATTGGGTCTGGGTTCCCGGTTCGGATAATCCACAGTTTAACGGCGGCGGTCCGGAGACAGGTGTTGATACTCCAATGCCGGCAAGCAGTCTCGACCAAATAGAACAAGCGGCCACTGTCGGTGGCGCAGTGTTTACAAACCATAACAACGTTTACCTAAAATTTGACAGCGATAGTATAAAATATAAATTCAGGAGCCAAGACAATTATACTTCGGTACTAGGTTCTACATTCGCTCCCAACGGTGCTATCTTTATCTCAAACGGAACTCTAAGATTAGAAGGAACTGTTAAAGGTCAATATACTATTGGTGTTGATGCCCAGGGCATTGGGAATACATATAGGGGTAATGTTTTTCTCGATAATGATATAGTGTATAACACCGACCCAAGGATCGATTCAACTTCTACCGACCTACTCGGAATAGTTGCTGAAAATGATGTGATGATAACGGATAACCTAAACAATAGACTAGGTATTAAAATAGATGCTTCAATATACAGCCAGGATGGCGGATTCGGGGCTGAGAATTATAACACAAGACACGGCGGAGGTTTCATCGACCTATACGGCGGAATTCAACAGCATGAAAGACGCGCAGTCGGGACGTTCAATGACTATGGTATTGTATCCGGCTTTAATAAAAGATACAGATATGATGATCGCCTAAGGCTTGTTGCTCCTCCATTTTATCCGGCGACAGAGACGTTTAAGATTGTTTCATGGTATGAATAGCATATTCGTTCAAAATATTTCTTAGTGCCTGCTCAACATTTTCATAACTGAATTTAAAACCATACTCAACTACTTTTTTCGGTATTACTTTTACTCCTTCAATAACAGTACTCGCCGCTTCTCCCAAAACCAGTCTTAATATAAACTCAGGAACTTTAAATAATGACGGTCTGTGCATCACCCTGCCGAGTATTTTACAAAACTCTTTCATCCTAACCGGATTTGGCGATACGGCATTAATAGCTCCATTTATTTTGGATTCTTCAAGCGAAAACAAAAACAGACCGGCAACATCCTCCAGATGAATCCATGGAAACCATTGTTTCCCACTCCCAAGCGGACCGCCAACGAACAATTTAAACGGTATTAACAATTTTGCCAGTGCCCCTTCATTTTTATCAAGAACAATTCCTGTTCTTACATTCACTCTTCTTACGTTATATTTTTCCACTCTTGCGGCTTCTTCTTCCCAACGCTTTACTACTTCCGATAAAAAATTATTTCCGGCAGGGAATGTTTCATCTACATCGCTTTCCGAACTTCCGTAATAACCTATTGCCGAAGCACAAATAAAAACGTCCGGCTTTTGTCCGGCTTTCCCAATTGCCTCTACCAAAGATCTTGTTCCGAAAATACGGCTGTTCAAAACTCTCTTCTTATGCTCAGAGTTCCATCGTTCCGCCATAATGCTTTCCCCGGCAAGATGGATAACCGCTTTTGTTCCCTCAACATATTTTTCCCAATCATTACTCTTATTTAAATCGGATTCGCTTTCGACATTCCATCGTACATATTCCATAGCGCTGGGATTTATGCTTTGTGCTCGTTCGGGATTTCTTGAGAAAACAATTACATCGTATCCCTTTTCTTTTAACCCTGAAAATATTTTCTTCCCGATTAGACCTGTTGATCCTGTAATGATTATTTTACCGGACATATTTTACAGCCTTTTATATTAAGATAGATTAATATTACAAAAAATTTGATTTACAATAAACTATTTAACCGAGGGCATAATTACAATTTGCAGATGCTGTTCTCTAACGGGAAACAAGCCTTTGTAAAAATCGCGTTAGCCATTTAATTATACTTGGAAAAACAAAATGAGATCATTAATTAAACTTATTATAGTTTTTACTCTCTTCACCTTCTCCCAGACTTTTTCTCAACAGCTTTCTTTAAAAGGAAAAGTGTTCGATGCCTATTCAAATGAACCGTTGATCTATGCCAATGTGAGAATACAAAATACATTCACCGGTACGGCTTCCAATAAAGAAGGGGTTTTTGAAATCAAATTAAACAAGGGCACTTATAATTTGGTTATCTCTTATATTGGCTACCGTTCAGATACGGTTAATGTGAATTTGGAAAACAATAAAAATGTTGTCGTCGAATTATTTCCAATCAGTGTAAACCTTCCCGAGATAACGGTACTCCCAAAAGAAAACCCGGCAAATGAAATAATAAGGCGTGCTATTGCGGCAAAGCACGCGAGGGATAAAAAATTAAACTCTTATATTTTCGACGCTTACACTAAAGGTCTGGTTAAAACCACAAGCGACTTTTCGACGACCAGCAATAGGGATATCAATCTTTCACTCGGTGGGGATACCGCAAACTTAAAGATAACCGGCATGATTGAAAATGAAAGTAAAGGTTACTTCAAAAAGCCCGATTACTATAAAGACGAAATTATAGCACAAAAACAAACTGCCAACATGCCGCCGACAATCAATATTCTAACAGGTGGGAGACTAATTCAAAACTTTTACACGGACGATGTCAGATTCTTCTCCAGACCGCTTTCCAGTCCTATCGCTGACAATGCTCTCGATTACTATTACTTTAATCTCAAAGATACGCTCGCCATGGATGACAAGACCGTATTCAAAATCTCGTTTGAAACTATTGATAAAAACGATCCGGGTTTTTACGGCACAATTTACATTACCGACAAAACATTTGCCCTCATAAAGTTAGACGTTAACCTAAACAAAGCGGCCAACCCGGGAACAATTTTTTCCAAAGTAAATATTCTACAGCAGTTTCAATCGTATGCGGATAGTATTTACATGCCGATAGATTACCGACTTTTCATCGAAGGAAATGTTTACGGGCTTGCAAAGTTCGGTTTGGAACTGAATTCGATTTTCTATAATTATCAGATCAACCAGCCCATACCCGATGATGTTTTCGGCATGGTAGTCATAAAAGTTCAGCCCGATGCCGACAAGAGAGACTCTACTTACTGGAAAAACATGCAGACTATTCCAAACACTAAAGAAGAGTTGGAAGCGTATCAAAGAATCGACAGCCTGGAGTCTATTCCTAAAACCTTCTGGGATGATTTTTCTCCGTTTTCCACGCGCATTAATTTCAACGATAACTTTTCCATAAGCGGACCGCTTTCAATGTACCACTTTAATAAAATTGAAGGTCATTCTATCGACTTCGGTCTGTCTCTCAACAACGTGTTGAACAAACGTTCTTCTTCCACCTTGGATATGTCTTATGCGTTTTCAGATAAGAAATTCAAATTCGATTTCTCAACCCGCTACATGTTTGGAGATTATAGAACAGGAACGATCTCGTTAAACGTTTTTAATAAATTGACGGGGCTGTTTGAAAAATCAATCGAATATGAAAAATTCACGTCGAGTGTTTTAAGCTTACTAACCAAATACGATTTCCGCGATTATTATTACACAAAAGGATTCGACTTTGCCATTTCAGACGACATATTCCCGGTTTTAAAACTAGGACTCGGTTTTATGAACCGAACCGATAACACTGCATTTAACAACACCAACTTTTCTTTCTTCAATAAAAGCAAGACCTATTCCGTTAACACAAGCATTTATGATGCGAAGATAAACGCCCTGACATTATCTTACACAATCGATTTCCGAAAATTTATTGAGGATGGTTATCACCGTCGAAAAATATGGTTTGGAAATCCCTATATAACATTCAGCGGCGATGTGCAGCTTGGCAGCAAACAGCTTTTAAAAAGCGACCTCGACTTCCAAACTTACAGTTTAAACATATACACATTTCTAAATACTTTTAAATCTGCAAGGATGCGAATAAACCTGGATGCATTTTACTCAACCGGATCGGTTCCTTTTCAAATGATGTATGCCCTTCCGGGAAACATAGAGAGTTCAGGCAAGAATTTTTCATTCAGAACTTTACGGATCAGTGAAGTATTCGGTGATAAAGTGATTTCATTCAACATTGAACACAATTTCAACGATGAACTCTTCCGGTTACTTGGGATTCCGTTTTTAAAAGATAACCAGTTTACAACTTCACTTCATTTTAATGCAGCTCTTTCAAGCATCTCGGATAAAAGCAAAAACATTCTTCCACATTCATTTACGGAATTTAAACATCCGTTTTACGAAATCGGTTTTGGTATCGGGCATGTAATGATTCCCCTCCGGCTGGAATTTACATGGAAACTTAACTATCGGGGTAAAAACGATTTCGTGATTGGAATAAACACGTTCATGTTATAAAAAACTTACCGCTCCTAGTGTGCCCCTTCATGGAACATCTTCTCCCCGGCAGTTACTTCCATATCTAGATGATTTTGCTCCGGCGGCAGCGGACACGTTGCATACTTGGTAAAAACACATGGCGGATTATAAGCCTTGTTAAAATCCAAGATTACTTTCCCTGTTGAGTCAGGTTTATCTGTGTATAAAAATCTCCTCGCTTCGTAAGTTTCGTTGCTGTTGGTTTT
>CAZRIQ010000225.1:0-4958 GCA_964600175.1 uncultured Melioribacter sp.
GGAAAAACATCATGCAGAAAAACATACCTGTTTTAACCGTAACAGGCAGAACGCTTGCTGAGACTTATGAAAAAGCACTAGTAGAACTATACACAAACGGTGTTGGGTTCAAAACACAATACGACAAACCCGGTGATCCTTTGAGCATTGATTCGACAATGAACATTACAATTTTAGAACCGTTGAGCGACCCGATGATTCACCGTGCTTTTCCGGGCGGGATAGATAATTTGCGTGAGTATGTGATGGAACTTTCCGGCTTAAAAGATCATTGGGTAAAGAATATTAACGACCCGGACGATACTCGTTGGGAATATACTTATCACGGACGCCTTGCAAATTACGGTGCATGGAAAGAACTTGTTGGCGGAGAATCCAAGCAAGCCGGGTTCTTTTCCATCGATCAAATAAATGTTGTGATTGACAAGTTGAGCAAACAGCCGTATACGCGTCAAGCCCAGATGATAACCTGGATGCCGAATTTGGATGTTGATTGTTTCGATCCGCCGTGTCTTCAATCTTTGTGGTATAGAATCCTGGAGGACGAAGAAGGCGTTTGGTGGCTGAACTGTAACATCAGGTTTAGAAGCAACGATGCTTGGGGCGCAAGTTTTATGAATATGTTCGGGTTTATTCAATTCAATAAAAACATTATTGCAGCCGGCATTTCTAAAAAGACAGGAAAGAAGGTTGAACTCGGAAGATTGAACTGGCAGGCGGACTCTTATCATATTTATGGTAAAGATATTGCAAGTGCCAAACAGCTTTTATTCGACCGCATCGACACTATGAGTTTTGATGACAGAACATTCAATTTTAACGACGACTTTATCCAGGAAATGTATAACAGCGCCGAAGCAGCAGTTCTGAAAAAAATAGAAGAGTACGATGAAAGTCATTAGTGTAAATTATTCTACGTAAAAATAGATTTTTAGAAATGAACGAAATAATTTCATATTGCGGTTTGATGTGTCAAAGCTGCCCGATTTATTTGGCGGCGAGAGAAACCGATAAGACAAAGAAAGAAAAGATGATTAATTACATAATCGAAATGTGCAAGACGCATTACGGAGTCGATTACAAATATGAAGACATTAATGAATGCGATGGGTGTAAATCACAAAGCGGCAGGTTATTCTTCGGTTGCAAAGATTGTAAAATAAGAGAATGTGCTGTTGAAAAAGGAATTGATAACTGTGCTTATTGTGAAGATTATGCATGTGAAGAATTATTGGAAATGTTTAAGAACGATCCCGGTGCAAAAACTCGATTGGATGCAATTCGTAATAGTATTTCGTGAAAAATTATACTCCGCCGATTAGTTCAATTTTAATCATAATACTCGATTGTTAAAATAGTTCGTAATTTTGGATGTCATTTTTGCCGGAATATTATGAATATCGAAATATTAATTGCTTTTTCTATAGGAATGATTGTATTGGCTGCCTCGCCCGGTCCGGGTGTATTTGCATCCGTTTCAAAAGCGATCTCACACGGGTTCAAATCATCTCTGTTTCTAATAAGCGGGCTGGTTGTAGGAGACGTGTTGTTTCTTATACTCGCTCTTATTGGGATGTCTACAATTTCCAAGATCATGGGTGAAATGTTTTTCGCGATCAAAATTGCGGGCGGTATTTACCTGGTTTTTCTCGGAATAAAAACGTTTAAAAAAAGTAAACCGGCTTCGGTTGAAGTGAAAACCGGCAGCAAATACAAAATGACCACATTCATGAGCGGACTGCTCGTAACGCTCGGCAACCCAAAGCCGATTTTGTTTTATGCCAGCGTGGTTCCCAATATAATAAACGTCAAAGATGTTCACATTGTTGAAGCAATTGTAATGATTGCAATAATAGCGTCGGTTTCGTTCCTTGTTATTGGAACGTACTGCTACATCGCAAGCCTTTCGAAAAAAGTATTTATTAAAAATAAATTCGACGAAAAACTTAACAAAGCAGCCGGATTGGTAATGTGTGCTGCAGGCGGGTATATAATAGTTAAGTAGATTTTATTAAATAGAAATTGAATTGCTACATCGGTATTTCGGGTTGGTAATGAGTAAATATTTAAATCACAAGTTTAGTGTCGAAGACAAAGAACTTGTTTCAATCGTTGATGAACTACCTCTCTGGTCGGCACCGTTCGGTTTGAGCCTATTGGATACCGTGATCATTAAGAAAGGTATGAATGTGCTCGATATCGGAAGCGGGACCGGGTTTCCTCTAATAGAACTTGCACAGAGATTAGGAGAATCTTCCAGAGTGTTCGGAGTCGATCCGTGGAAAGAAGCTAACGAAAGAGCGGAAGCAAAAATCAAGAAGTACAGGTTGAGAAATGTCGAAGTAATAAACGGTACTGCAGAAAAACTTCCGTTCGATGATTCATACTTCGATTTGATTGTATCGAACAACGGGGTTAACAATGTTGAAGATTTGAATCAGACATTGAAAGAATGCTGCAGGGTAAGCAAATCCGGTGCACAGTTTGTTTTTACAATGAATCTTGAAAACACGATGCTTGAATTTTATGAAGTATTGGAAGCCGAACTTACCCGGGAAAATTGTAAAGATGCCGGCGATCGGATAAAGAAACATATTTACAGCAAGAGAAAACCGTTAGCTGAAATTAAAAGACTGTTGATTGAAAACGGTTTCGAGATTAAAGAAATAAAAGAAGACGGTTTTAATTTAGGGTTTACAGACGGCACATCAATGTTTAATTATTCTTTAATCAAATATTGGTTTTTGGACTCATGGAAAAATCTTGTGGAAGAGAAAATTCAGGAAGAAGTATTTGATGCAGTAGAAGAAAAACTTAATGTGGCAGCGCAAGAAAAAGGAGAATTGATTTTATCTGTGCCGTACGCAACAATTGATTGTAAAAAGAATATCTAACTTAAACGGCTAACAGTTTTCATATTTCATCAAAACAGCCGCATTATCAACAGCAATTGATAAATAGCGGCTATATTGAATCTATAATAATATGGAGAAAACTAAATGGCAAAAATCTCTTGGGGAGTTATAAGCACGGCAAATATTGGAGTTGAAAAAGTAATTCCCGCTATGCAAAAAGGAGCGTACACCGAAGTAAAAGCGATTGCATCGCGGGACCTAAATAGAGCGAAAGAAACAGCACAAAAATTGGGAATTCCCAAAGTATACGGTACATATGAAGAATTGTTATCCGACAAAGAAATTCAAGCCGTATATATTCCGCTCCCGAATCATTTGCATGTACCTTGGACTATCAAATCACTCGAAGCCGGTAAACACGTTCTGTGCGAAAAACCGATTGCAATGAATTTTGAGGAAGTACTTCATTTACAAGAAGAAGTAGAGAAATTTCCCGGCCTGAAAGTAATGGAGGCTTTTATGTATCGTCATCATCCGCAGACATTGAAAATAAAAGAGTTGATCGATGGCGGAACGTTAGGTGATTTGAGAAACATATCTACTTTATTTTCCTATTTTAACGATAATCCCCAAGATGTGCGCAACCAATCTGAAATAGGCGGTGGCGGGCTTCTCGACATTGGCTGTTATTGTATTTCAATATCGCGGTTTCTGTTCGGAAGTGAGCCGAAACGTGTTTGCGGTTCGATTGAGTACGATCCGAAGTTTAAAATTGACCGTCTTGTTTCAGCCGTAATGGAATTTGAAAAGGGAACTGCTGTTTTCTCCTGTGCAACGCAAATGTTTTATAATCAGTTTGCCGAAATATTTGGAACGCGAGGAAGGATAAGAGCCGAAGTTCCTTTTACCCCGTCGCCGGATGAGCAGGCAAAAATAACGCTTCATACAAATTCCGGTACTGAAGAAATTACTTTCGATGCGTGCGATCAGTATACAATTCAAGGCGATTTATTCTCAAAAGCGATTTTAGAAAACTCTAATTTGCCGACTCCCATTGAAGATGCCGTTGCAAATATGAAAGTGATTGATGGGATTTTCGAAAGCGCAAAGAAGAATATGTGGGTTGAAATATAGTAGTATAATATACCCGAAAGGAATATGAAAACAAGCCCCCCACTATCGAAGTATTTTATACGTACGAGTTTTATATTGCACATCAAAATAGAATTCCTAATTCATAACAGGTAAGAGATGTATTACATTCTATTTTACAAAACAGTTGATGACTACGTTGAAAAACGTGTACCGTTCCGCGAGAAACATTTGGCGTATGCAAATGCAGCGCATGAACGCGGTGAACTTGCAATTGCAGGTGCTCTTGCAGAGCCCGCTAATGAAGCGGTTCTTGTTTTCAAAGGTGAAACACCTTCCGTAGCCGAAGAGTTTGCAAAGAACGATCCTTATGTATTAAACGGATTGATAGTTGAATGGAAGGTACGTCCATGGACGGTTGTGATCGGCGGATGAAACCGGTATCAATTTTTCTTAAAAGAAAATATATCGGCAACAAATAGTGATTAGCTATTTAGTATTCGGAATTACTTATGCATTCGCTGCCGCTGTTCAACCGGGTCCTTTTCAAACCTACATTATCTCGGAGACACTAAGTAAGGGATGGAAGAAAACCCTGCCGGCTGCATTCGCACCGCTTATTAGCGATATTCCCATCGTAGTAATTGTATTGTTTCTTCTAAGCAATGTTCCGGTTTTGATGCTTAACATTCTTCAGCTTGCCGGGGGAATATTCCTAATTTATCTTGCTTACGGTGCATATAATACATGGCGAAGTTTTGACGTTAATAAAAAAGTTGAAGTTCATTCCGGCAGTAAAACCATGATGAGAGCTGCTCTCGTAAACTTTTTGAATCCGAATCCCTATATCGGCTGGAGTTTGATTATGGGTCCTTTGTTTCTAAAAGGATATCATGAAACCCCATCACACGGAATTGCTTTGTTAATCAGTTTTTATTCTACACTTGTTGTTTGTTCGGCCGGAATTATGATATTGTTTTCGTTTGCAAGGAACCTAGGACCAAAGGTTAA
>CAZRIQ010000226.1:0-4945 GCA_964600175.1 uncultured Melioribacter sp.
GTATTGTTTATCATAAAATCAAATTGTGTATTTGCCGGAACTACTGTATGCGGAGTTTTAACCCAACTCGATAGAAACCATCCGCTCTCAGGCGAAAACGGGTTCGGTGTATAGAAAATAAAAATCGAAAGTACTGCAAGGACAACAAGCGGTGCAGCCATTACAAATTTCGATTCGTGAGCGTGATCGTATTTCTCTTGATCTCTCGGTTTACCGTGGAATGTTACGATAACCAGGCGAAACATATAGAATGCGGTCATCAACGCAACTATGAAACCGAAGAACGGAATCAACCAATGCCCGGTCATTTTTCCGAATGCGAGTGAGCCGGCGAGTATTCCGTCTTTACTTAGGAAACCTGAAGTTAATGGTATACCTGAGATTGCCAATGAAGAAATTAAAAATGTAATGTATGTCAAAGGCATTTTCTTTCTCAATCCGCCCATATTACGAATGTCCTGTTCGTGGTGCATCGAGTTAATTACCGAACCGGAACCGAGGAACAAATTTGCTTTGAAGAATGCGTGCGTTACAAGATGGAAAAATGCGAATGCATAAGCGCCCACTCCAACCGACATTACCATATATCCAAGCTGACTAACAGTGGAATAAGCCAAAACTTTTTTGATATCGTTCTGAGTCAACGCAATTGTAGCGGCTATGAAAGAAGTAAACGCACCTACGATAGCGATTACAAGCATTGCGTCAGCAGTGAGCATCACAAAAATTCTTATTAATAAATAAACTCCGGCTGCAACCATTGTAGCTGCATGGATCAAGGCGCTGACAGGTGTAGGACCTTCCATTGCATCGGGCAGCCAAACATGAAGAGGGAACTGAGCCGATTTTCCAACGGCACCCATGAATATCAAAATACCGGCTGCTGTTAACCACGCGGCGCTGTCGAACGGTAAATGTCCAAGAGAAATCTGACTGAATATTGTATCGAACGTGAATGTCTTGTAGTTGAAGAAAAGAATTAAAATCCCGATGAACATTCCGATATCGCCGATTCGGTTAACAAGGAAAGCTTTTTTAGCAGCATCGGAAGCAGACTTTTTCTCGAACCAGAATCCGATCAACAAATAGGATGACAACCCAACCAATTCCCAAAAGATGTACATCATTAAAAGATTATGCGTAACAACGATTCCGAGCATAGAGAAAGTAAAGATTCCGAGATAAGCGAAGTAACGATTGTATCTAATATCGCCGCGCATGTATTCAACGGAAAAGAGATTCACGAGGAAACTAATTATGTAAACGACAACAAGCATAATTGCCGCAACATTGTCTATCTTTACTCCAAGTTCAACAAAATATCTTGAAGGGGAATCCGCAGCTCCGATTGAGAACCACTGAAAACCGGAGATGATATCATGACCATTGTAGTAAGATAATTTTATATAACAGAGAAGGATTGACAACAACAGACCCAGACCTGTGATGCCGACTTCCAACCAATAAACTTTTGGAAATTTCTTGCCGGAAAACAAGGTAACGATGAAACCTAACAACGGCAGGAATAAAGCAATTATAGAAATCAATATTATAGTATGTTCGGTCATTTCTATTCTTTTAATTTATCTATTTCATCAATGTTGACGTTTGCAAACGTTTTGTAAATGTTAAGTACAATTGCAAGCGCTATGGCAGCTTCGGCAGCAGCCAAAATAATTATAAACAGTGCAATCAATTGACCGCCCAAACCAAAGTTGCCGAACTTTGAGAAGGCGACAAAATTTATGTTGGCCGAGTTCAAAATCAGTTCGACGCCCATTAAAACCATAATGGCATTCTTACGCGTTACGATCGCGTAAACTCCCATAGAAAATAGGATCGCACTTACAACCAGGAAATGTGTTAATCCAACATGTAACATTATCAAATCCCTTTTTGACCTCCCCCTGTATCTCCCTCCTTGGTAAGGAGGGAGACAAAGAGTTCCTTAATTATTCTTTGTCTCTTCTTGCTATGGAAGCTGCGCCGATTAAAGCGACCAAGAGCAGTATTCCAAGCAATTCGAAAATTAATATATAATCAGTTATTAAAAGTCTGCCTAAGTTTATCGTCGTGGTATACGGTGTTTCCGACGGTTGAGTTTTCCATCCAGTCCAGAGCATTGCTGAAATCAAAAGACCCATTATAATTCCGACAGCAATAGTACCCGGTAAAACATGAATCGACCCGCTGCGGATATCTACATTTGTAATTCTGTTGGTAAGCATAACACCAAAGAGCAGTAGTATCAAAATTCCGCCGACGTAAACAAGAATTTGAACGATCGCGATAAAGTCTGCACCGAGAAGAACATAAATTCCGGAAACCCCGAAGAAAGTGAACATCAGCGAGAAACCCGAATAAACAATATTTTTTGAAGTCACAACGACGAACCCAGATAGGATTGTTATTGCGGCAAACAGAAAAAATATAATATCGTATAAACACATTTATTTAATTACCCGGTTTTGGCTGATCTGGTTTTTGTTCGGCTTTGGTTTTAGCGACGGCGGCTTTTTGAGCTTCCTTTTCCGCGTTGAACTTTTCAAAATTTATTTTCTTTTGTCCGACTTCTTCTTCAGTTAAAGTTGCAAACTTATATTTCAGATTTTCCCTTTCGAATTCGGCAAACTCGTAAACGTCCGTCATATAAATACATTCGGTCGGACATGGGAAAACGCACAATTGACAGTAACAGCATTTGGCAATATCGATATCAAATACGGTTACCCAGAGTGCTTTCTTTTTTCCGTTCGAAGTAATTCCCAAATCTTCGCCGGGTACGGATTTAACGGTTTCAATATCGATGCAGTCTACCGGGCATGCTCTCGCACATTGATCGCAGCCGATGCAGTCGTCCATGTTAACATATAACCTGTTGCGCACGCGTTCAGGCAAATTCACTCTAACGTCGGGGTATTGAATAGTAACAGCCGGAACAAACAAATGCTTGAAAGTCACTTTCATTCCTACAAGAACCGTCCAGATTCCGAGCCATGTATCTTTAAAATATTGTTTTAAACCGTTCATATTTTCTTATTGGAATAGAGTAATTATTCCGACAATTATTAAATTCAATAACGAATAAGGTATTAAATATTTCCAGCAAACGTGCATCAGTTGATCGACGCGAAGCCTCGGCAGTGTCCACCTAAGCCACATTTGAACGAACACAAAAAGTATTCCTTTACCTGTAAACCAAAAAACTTGTTCGATTGGGATGAGCCATGGCAGTCCGAAAGAATTTCCCAAATAGCCGATAGGTGATTGGTAACCGCCAAAAAATATCAATGTGACGACTGCCGAAACTGCGAACATATTTCCGTATTCAGCTAAGAAAAACATTGCGAATTTCATCCCGGAATATTCCGTGTGGTAACCCGCAACCAATTCGGATTCAGCTTCGGGAATATCAAATGGGGTTCTGTTAACTTCTGCAAGTGTGCTTGTATATAAAATTATAAATCCGACAATCATGAAAGGGATCAGTAAAAATTTTGTGAGACCAAAACCGGGTCCGCCTAAAATGTACCAGTTCCAAAAGTGACCCGTCTGCAGTTGGCTGAATTTGTCCAAACTCAACGTACCGGTGAGCATAACCATTGTTAAAATAACAATCGCACTCGGGATTTCATAACTAATGATTTGAGCGGCGGAACGCATTGCGCCAAGCATCGCATATTTATTGTTCGATGCCCATCCGCCCATTAATATTCCCGCTACAACAAAACTGGAAACTGCAATCACGTAGAAAACTCCAACCTCTGCATTGGAACCTATATACTTGCTTGAGAATGGTATCACTGCAAATACAGCGTAACTTCCTGCAAAGACTAATATCGGTGCGAGATTGAAAAGTTTTTTATCGGCTTCGGCGGGAATTATATCTTCTTTTTGAATCAGCTTCAAGATATCTGCGATTGTCTGCAACGCACCGTGCCATCCTACTCTCATTGGTCCTAAACGATCCTGCATGTGCGCTGAGACTTTTCTTTCCATCCAGACAGCAAAAAGTGCAAAGGGAAGAATGAAAATAAAAAGGGGAAGCGCCGCTGCAATTATCCACGCAACAGCTTGATTACCCAATAAATTATTTAGTATTTCATACATTATCTATCCACTTCTCCGAGAACAATATCGATACTGCCGAGTATTGCGACAACATCCGAAACAAGATGTCCTCTGCATAACTCATCCATAACTGCAAGACTAACAAACGACGGCCCGCGTACTTTTACCCTAAAAGGATTTGCTGTTCCATCGCTAATAATAAAGTAGCCGAGCTCACCGCGGGGATTTTCGACCCTGCCGTAAACTGTTCCTTTCGGAGGCTTAACTCTTTTTGGAATTGCCGATTGAACATCACCTTCGGGAATTTGTTCGACAGCTTGTTCTATTATTCTTAAACTTTGTTCCATTTCGAGAACGCGCACATAATAACGATCCCAGCAATCGCCGACAGTTCCAACCGTACCTTGACCGATGGGAATATCAAAATCGAATCGATCATAAATTGAATATGGATCGTCTTTACGCAGATCGAATTTCAAACCGCTTCCCCTAAGATTTGGTCCTGTCATTCCGTAATTGATAGCTGTCTCTAATGGAAGAACGCCTACGTTGGCGGTTCGTTCGATAAAAATTTTGTTGTACGTCAGAAGATCGTTGAGTTCTTTTATGTTCGGTCTGTAATATTGAACGAATTCTTTTGTCAATCTCAGAAAATCCGGATGAAGATCATGCGAGAGTCCGCCGACCCACATGTAATTGTAAAGCAGACGCGCACCGCATGTCATTTCGAACAAGCTCAATATTTTTTCGCGGTCGCGGAACAAATAAAGGAAAGGAGTAAACGCACCGAGATCCAAACCGTAAGTTCCAAGCGCAACCATGTGCGAAGCAATTCTCTGAAGCTCTCCCATAATAACACGTATATATTGAACGC
>CAZRIQ010000227.1:0-4944 GCA_964600175.1 uncultured Melioribacter sp.
CGGAAAAGGAAAAGGAGGATATGATACACCCAACAGTGCACCGCTTAAAAGTATAAGCAAAACATCTCTTTTTCTTTTCTTCTTTTGTTCTGGAGTTAGAACAGTTTTATATTTTTTTAAGAAACTCATCGATTGACGTTTCTTCTTTTATTAATCAAGTATCGAACAAATAAGAATACCAACACAAGAAATGTAACAACCAGAATAATGTTTCTATACGTCTTCAGGTATTGATCGAGAGCATGAACATTTTTTTCAAGCTGGATACCGAGATAAATTAACAAAGCATACCACAGAAAAGAACTTATGGTCGCCAGCATAAAAGTTTTAACTGGGTGCAATCGATGAAGACCCGAAAAAAAACTAACGACCGCCCTTGTCCCGGGCAAAAATCTGTTGATAAAAATTAAACCGTAGCCATACTTTGAAAACCATCTATCAGCTTTATCCAACGACTCTTGCTTCAAAAATTTAAATTTCCCGGTTCTAATTACTTTATCTCCCAGTTTCTTCCCGATATAATACATTAAAATAAAACCCGAAGAACTGGCAATACTCGTTGCTGCTAAAATCGGGATGAAAAGAATTGCGGAATCGGCAATAACAGTAGCGCCGACAACAACTATTATATCGCTCGGAGAAGGGGGAAAGATGTTTTCGATGAAAGCGAAAAAGAATAAAGCGACAAAAATAAGAAACGGATTAAGACTACTGATGTAGGTGATTATCTGTTCAAGCATTAATTTTCTTTTTTATATAAAAGTGCAATAGCATAAGCTTCTGCGCCCTGCTGTTTTCCTACGAAACCCATTTTTTCGGATGTTGTTGCTTTAACGGAAACTTGTTCAACTTTAAGATTTAACACACCGGCAATAACGGTTCTCATCGAAGTAACGTAAGGCATAATTTTCGGTTCTTGAATAACAACAGTTGAATCGATATTGGAAATTGCGTAATCGTGTTCCGTTATTAACTCATAGACTTCCTTCAACAATTTTTTGCTGTCAATGCCTTTATACTTAGGATCGCTGTTGGGAAAATGTTTCCCGATATCTCCCAAAGCAAGCGCACCTAGGATTGCATCACAAATCGCGTGCAGCAGAACGTCGGCATCCGAATGGCCCATCAATCCTTTTTCGTGAGGAACTTCCACACCGCCCAACACCAACTTACGGTTCTCTGTAAGGGTATGAACATCGTAGCCAAAACCTATTCTAATATTTGAACTCAATATCTTATCTCGAACCTTGTAAATTCATTTTTCGTTTCAGACCATCTTATGGAATGATTACGCACATCGGCGTGCATTGGCCCAATTTTCATTTGTTTATAAAATTCTTCAATCGAATGTGTTTGTCCCTCGACAATAGTGTAAACTTCACCTGTATATAAATTTTTCACATATCCTTTTAACCCTAGTTTTTCAGCGACTCGAAACACAAAATACCTAAACCCTACACCCTGAACCAGACCGTTAACCAATATTTCCGCTCTCTTTAAGCCCGTTCCCATTTTTCTTTACCAATGAATCGTATAACTCTGAAACAACTAAACCGGAAAAAATTAATGCACATCCTATTAAACCAAAATTACTGATTTTTTCACTGAGTACAAAAAAGGCAAGTGCTGCGGAAAAGATCGGCTCAAAAGAATAAATTATTCCGGCTTTAGCCGGCGTTACAAGCTTCTGAAATTTTGTCTGCAAACCGATATTTACAAGCGTAGCCAAAACAGCCGTATAAAGAAACGCAAACAGAATATACGAATTCATTTCGAAATGAATTTGTTCGAAACCGATAAACGAAAAAATAGCCGCAACAAACAAACCTTCTACGGCGACTGTTGCAAGCTGAATAAAAAGCAAAGTCCAAAATTCGTGCTTAGATGAAAATATATCGATGTACACAACCTGCAAAGCAAAAATTGCGGCACAGATTAAAGTAAGCCAATCGCCAAGGTTGAAGTCTGAACCTATATCATGAAGAAACCCGAGAACCGTATTTCCATTTGATGACAGGAAAATCAATCCTAGAAAAACTAAACTAATTCCAAATAACGCGCCCTTCGAAGGAAATTTTTTCTCAATGAACGTCTGGAATAAAGGGATCATTATTACCAGAGTACCGGTTATAAATCCCGAGCGGGATGCAGTAGTATACTTTAGCCCGATTGTTTGAAATTCAAACCCAAGAAACAATAAAGAACCGAGGATTACTCCCGGAAGAACAACCTTTATATTCCACTTCTTTATTTTGAATAGAAGGATTGGCAACAAGATGACGCTTGCAACGCAGAACCTAATACCTACGAAAAGTGTGGGCGAGAGACTATCCAATGATTCTTTTACAATTACAAAAGTGGCTCCCCATGTGATTGTCATGAAAAGCAGAACACCTTCGCCTATATACTTTTGTTTGTACTTGTTAAATAGATTATTCATTTGAAGAGTCGTAGCCGAATTTTTTAAGGAGTGACGGATTGGAGCGCCATTTTTCTCTTACCTTTACATTTAACTCAAGAAAGACTTCACGCTGAAGAAATTCTTCCACGGCGTGACGCGCACTTTTTCCGAGCTTTTTTATCGCCTCACCGCTATGCCCGATAATTATCGGTTTTTGTGTTTCTCTTTCAACTATTATGTTTATCGAAATATAATCCTTTCCTTTGGTCCTCTCTTTGAAATCTTCAATCTCAACCTCGGTACTGTAAGGTACCTCATCATGAAATTGTTCAAAGATTTTTTCGCGAACTATTTCGGAAACGTAGAATCTCTCGTTCTCATCCGTCAGTTGATCATCAGGATAATACTTAGGATGTTCGGGAAGATTCTCTAAAATTACCTGTCTGACCAATGAAATATTATGACCGGCAATTGCAGAAACAGCTACAATGTCGTCAAATACTTTCTTCGATTCCATTTTTTGAATCAAGTTCTTTACTGCTGTTTCATTGGAGAGGTCTATTTTATTTATGATTAAAACCTTTTTTAGAGAAGTGAAACTGAGTATTTTTTTTATCGATTCATCCTCAAAAAATTTCTTTGCTTCCGGGTCGGAACCGATATCGATCATTATTAACACTAAATCCGAATCTTTAATGGAACTGAAAACATAGCCCAGAAGTTTTTCTTGAAGCAAATATTGTGGCGTTAAAATACCTGGAGTGTCAAGAAAGATTACTTGATACTCATCCGAGGACAAAATCCCGAGAATTCTTCTACGAGTCGTCTGCGGTTTATCGGTAACAATAGAAAGCTTCTCCCCCATAAGCGCATTCATCAATGTGGACTTACCGGCATTTGGTTTACCGATGATCGACACGAAACCCGACTTAACAGCCATTAGAAAATTTAGATTAGTTTAACTTGATCGAAAATATATCGAACGATGTTCTGAAAGGCAATTAATAGATGAGCAATCAATTTTACCTGCTGTATCCGCCGAGTTTGTTTTTAAAGTTCTTGTGGGATTCGAATAAGAAATACATTGCTATCAGAAGAATAACAGATAACGCAATTCCAACATACATAATGCTGTTTCCTTTTAGAATAGATTGCAATGGAGCGGCACTATTGTTAATAAATTCTTCCACCTTATTCTTGTATGTTTCGAGTACTGTGCTTGAACCGCTTTGCTTGGATGTAACATTAAATGCAATACCAACAACGGCTAAGATTGCAATTGCAAACAAAGAAAACATCGTTACAAAAAAGTGATTGACTTTGGGCTTCGCCTTTTTCACCTGACCGAAAATCACATTTATAACCCGCTCGGCAAAATTAACAGGTGCTTTTTCCGCTTCCAAATTATGCAGGTTTTCATCTACCAATTTTAGAGACTTCAATTTAGCCAAAGCTTCACTATCTGTTTCAAGAATTTGTTTCAGCTCTTTAAGTGAAGCGCTGTCCAATTCGCCGTCAATGTACTGGTTTAAAAGTTCATCGGTTACCTTAATCATAAAATTTCCTCCTGGTAATTGTGCTTAATCAGCAAGTCCCGCAAAGCATTTCTCGATCTATATAACAAAACTTTTGTATTCACTAAAGATAATCCCATAACCTGACTAATTTCATTTAACGATAATCCGTCGATATAAAATAATATAATTACCAATGCATTTCTAACCGGTAATTTATCTACCATTTTTTGAACATACTCTTTCACATTATTTGAAGAACCGTATACTTCGTAATCATAATCGCCCAAATCAAAGTGTTCGTCAATCGAAGTCATTTCCGATTCAATCTTTCTTTTTTTCGAAGAAAGTTTCGTCAGCCCGGTATTAAAAGTCACCTTATAGAACCATGTCGAAAAAGAAGAATCCTGTCTGAAACCTGACAAAGAATTAAATGCTTTCAAAAAACTATCCTGCAAAGCCTCTTCGGCATCCATTTCATTCTTTAACATTCTCTTTAAGAGGTTAAATCCTTTGTCTTTATACCTATCAACAATAAGAGCAAAATCGCCTGTATTTCCTTTTTTCACCGATTCCACTATTTCCAAATCACTTAGGTTTTTCATTTCAATTTTAGACTAATCCGTTCTATTACAGGTTACAAAATTATTCTGTAGAGCTTATGTAACCTTTTACTTACACACAAAAGTCAAAAGAAGTAGACAAAAAACACAGAAGGTAAATTAACAGAAGAAGAAGAATAACCAAGTAATTAATTGTAACCTTTTGTAAAGAATTGTAGTCATAAATAACAAATAAAAGAAGGAGAAAGCCATGAACGGCGAAATATTTATTCCGATTATATTTTTCCTGGTAACCGGGGCTGTCTTAATTACATACTTCTATCTCAGGTCAAAAGAAAAACAAATGATGATTGAGAAAGGCATGTCGTATGAACAAATGATTGAATTCCTGAAAACCAAACGCGATCCGCTCATAATGCTGAAAATAGGTATTGTTGTGTTTTTCTTCGGTCTGGGTTTAGGTCTA
>CAZRIQ010000228.1:0-4915 GCA_964600175.1 uncultured Melioribacter sp.
TCTTTCCTCCTTTCAAATAAAGATAGAGGCTTGAAAGAGTAAGAACACCAAAAAACAATTCGGTCAAATTCATGAGAACCAAGCCGAGATTGGAGAGATATAGTATGTAAATGACACCGGCTATTCTTGCCGACAATTTATCTTTCAAGAATATCTCTGCCAGCTTCATCAACAAAAACATCTGCAGCGTGTTTAGGCAAACATTGGAGAGTAATATTATCAAAGTCGAATTGTAGATTTTCAGCAGCAATATCACGTAATTGACATAGATTGGAGCGACTATAAACCCGTCGTAAAGATTGTGTACGCCCGGGTAGAATGAATTGCGGCTAATACAATCTTTAGCCATTACGTAATAGCCGAGTGAATCACTAAAGAAAGGAAGTTTAAGAAAAGTTATCAACAAAAGTTGAATGATAACATATCCGGCAAGTATAAAGTTGAAACTTCTTTTCGCAAATATCTTTTCAAGCATCTAATCTCGCGCCATCAGTTAAATAGTCTGTTTTACAACCGATAGGAATATTTTCCTTTGCGATCTTAGTGGATCCTTAGCGTACTTTGCAATAAAAGAAGGGAAAAGATTAAACGCAAAGGCCGCCGGTATAGTCGTCCCTTCGGGAAAAGTAGGCACAGAGTTCGCAAAGAATTAAAACTTAGTCGTCAACACACTCCAAAACCAACAGCGAAAAATAATTTATTTGACGGATTGATAATACAAATCATTCCAGCGTAGTTCTTTCTTAAATTCTGAAATCTTTGTTGCTTTATCAATCAACAAATATTCTAAACCGGCTATTTCGGCAAAGTCTTCCATATACTCCGAGGTAATTGCTTTACTGAATCCGGTATGATGAGCCCCACCTGCCAATATCCATGCTGCCGCACCAATCTCGAGATTTGGCTTAGGAATCCACATTACGCGTGCAACAGGAAGTTTGGGCAACGGTTTTTCCGGTTTAACAACATCGACTTCGTTTACAATCAAACGGAAACGATTTCCCATATCTATTATAGATGCATTTAATCCCGCACCGGGAGAAACATTAAAGACCAAACGAGGAGGATCGTCCTTTCCCCCTATTCCGAGTTGGTGAACTTCGAGTTTAGGCTTTCCGTCTGCAATCGATTCACACACCTCAAGCATATGAGCGCCGAGTACTCTCATCCCTTTCGGATTGAAATGATAAGTGTAATCTTCCATGAAAGATGTCCCGCCTTTCAAACCGATAGACATAACTTTCATAGCGCGAACCAAAGCAGCTGTTTTCCAGTCACCTTCGGCTCCAAACCCATACCCATCCGCCATTAATCTTTGCACGGCAAGACCCGGTAATTGCCCAAGCCCATGCAGGTCTTCAAAAGTTGTAGTAAATGCTTTAAATCCGCCTTCATTTAAAAATGCACGCATACCGAGTTCAATCTTTGCAGCCTCACGTAGGTTCGCTTGTTTTTCTCCGCCTTTTTTCGCAGAGGAAGAAGCATCGTACTTACTTTCATATTCCTTAACAAGTTTGTCAATTTTAGCGTTTGTTATTTTATTGACGTACTTGACAAGGTCACCCATACCATAACCGTTGACGGAATATCCAAAACGTATTTGCGCTTCGACTTTGTCTCCTTCTGTAACAGCAACTTCTCGCATATTGTCGCCGAAACGTGCTATCTTAGCACCCTGAGCATCCTGCCATGCAAGCGCTGCGCGTATCCACACTCCGAGTTTTTTATGTACGTTTTTATCCTGCCAATGTCCGACAATCACTTTTCTTCGTTTACCCATTCTAGTACAAATATACCCGAACTCACGGTCGCCGTGTGCAGACTGGTTCAAATTCATGAAATCCATATCGATACCATCCCAGGGAATATCTCGGTTGAACTGGGTGTGAAGATGAACAAACGGTTTAGACAAAATTTTCAATCCGCCTATCCACATTTTTGCAGGCGAGAATGTGTGCATCCATGTGATTAGACCCACACAATTTTTATCACTGTTGGCATCGAGGCATAAATTATAAATTGCTTCGGGGGTTGTCAGTACAGGTTTGAAAACAATTTTAATAGGCAACTCTGGGGACTTGTTTAATCCCGCAACAATTGTTTGTGAGTTCTTTGCAACTTGTCTTAAAGTTTCTTCGCCATACAAATGTTGGCTGCCTGTTACGAACCAAATTTCAAATTTTTTGAGATCGATCATTTGTGAGTTCCTTTGTTTATACTATTTTATCTAACCTCCACCTTCACCCCTCGTCAGAGTCCGTGGACTCCAACGGAGTCTTCGACCCTCCTTGGTAAGGAGGGCGAATAGGAGTAAGTAAATTTTATTTAAATAACTTTTGACCGTAATATGCGCCGGAGCCGTGCTTCCTGGAATAATGTTTTTCAATAATGTGTTTCGGTAAAACTTTCATTTTATCATTCAATTGAATTGAACCGAAAGCCATCTTTGCAACGCATTCAAGAGTCTGGGCGTTTTTTACAGATGCGCCGGCACTCTTACCCCACGCAAACGGTGCATGTCCGGCCACCAAAACGCCGGGCATCTCGTCGGGATTTAGTTTTTTAAATCCCTCTACAATTACTTTACCAGTATTCTTTTCGTAAGCCGAGTCTGTTTCCTTCTTTGATAAAAATCTTGTAACGGGGATGCTTCCATAAAAAGTATCGGCATGTGTAGTTCCAAAGCATGGAATTTCCCGGCACGCCTGCGCAAACATTGTTGCATAAACACTGTGTGTATGTGTGATACCGCCGATTGATTGAAAAGCCTTGTATAATTCAAGATGTGTCGGTGTATCCGAAGACGGACGTTTTTTCCCTTCAACAACTTTACCTTTCAGGTCGACAACAACCATGTCGCTGACTTTCAAATTTTTATATTCTACGCCGCTCGGTTTAATTACAATCAATCCTTTCGAACGGTCTATTCCGCTTACGTTACCCCACGTTTGAATTACGAGACCGATTCTTTCCAATTCAAGATTAGCTTTCCAAACTTCCTTCTTCAGTTTCTCAATCATCCTTTATTCCTTGCTTCATCTTTTATCTTGAGAAGGTCTTTCATCACATTAAACATCGTTCCTTTCCAACTGCTTGTACCAAATCCATCGTGAAGTTGACGGTACAACACATACAATCTTTTATATATTTGATTGTTCTGTACATTCGGCGTGTAAGTTTTGCTAAGGCTCGTCATAGCTTTCTGTGCTTCACCAATAGTTGAATGTCCGCCGTTGTCTTTTCCTGCAGCAACAGCGGCAAACATTGAAGCGCCCAAAGCCGGAGTTTGTTCACTCGCAGAAATTTTCATCGGTCTGCCGGTAATATCTGCATATATCTGCATCATCAACGGATTTTTGACTGCAAGCCCGCCGCAATTAACTACATCTTTTATCTTAACACCGTATTCTTCTATCCGGTCGATAATTGCCAACGCACCGAATGCAGTTGCTTCTATTAATGCCCTGTAAATCTCATGAGGAGTTGTATGAAGTGTCTGCCCGATCAGCAAACCGGTTAAACGAACATCGACAAGAATAGTTCTGTTACCGTTATTCCAATCCAACGCCAATAAACCCGATTCGCCCGGTTTTAATTCCGCAGCAGCTTTTTCAAGATTCTTAAATTTTTCTTCCACGGTAACGCCGTACTTTTCAGGAACAAGATTGTTCACAAACCAAAGGAATATGTCGCCTACTGCAGACTGCCCGGCTTCAATCCCGTAGTAACCATTCATAACCGATCCGTTAACGATGCCGCACACACCTGGAATATCATTCAAAGGTTTGTCATTAGGTTGAACCATTATATCGCAAGTACTCGTCCCGATTATTTTGACAAGTGTACCCTCAGTAACACCGGCACCAACTGCACCCATGTGTGCGTCGAACGCACCGACTGCAACGGCAACTTTTTCGGTCAGCCCGAGCTTCTCAGCCCACTCCTTTGACAAATAACCAACTAAGTTTTCGGCACTGTAAGAATCGCTATATAGCCGATCTCGAAGTTCACCTAAACCAGATGAAAGTTTGTTAAGAAATTCTTTATCGGGTAATCCCTGCCAGGAAGAATTGAACAGGGCTTTGTGTCCCGCAGCGCAAACACTTCTTTTTATTTTTTTTGGATTCGTATCGCCAACCAACACTGCCGGGATCCAATCACATATTTCAACGAAACTGTATACCGAGTTGAAAAGTTCCGGATCAATATTTTTGAAGTGAAGTATCTTACTCCAAAACCACTCGGAAGAATAGGTGCCGCCGATCTTTGATAAAAACTGAGGACGAATTTCAGAGGCAAGCTTTGTTATTTGTTCAGCTTCGGCAAAGCTTGTATGATCTTTCCAAAGCCAAACCAACGCGTCTGGATTGTCTTTATACTTATCATTGAAACATAGCGGTGTGCCCGAATCATCAACCGGAAGCGGGCTGCTTCCGGTTGTATCAACTCCAATTCCTATCACATCTTCATTGCTGAAATTTTGATTTGTATCCTTCGCTTTTGTTAAAGCTTCCTTAATTGTAAACTCTATTCCTTTCAAATAATCAGCCGGATTTTGTCTGGCTAAATTATGATCTTTATGATCAGTAATTACTCCCGCGTCACCTGAAGGATAATTAAAAACATAAGTTACTAATTCCTGCCCGCTGCTAATATCAACTATTAGAGATCTACATGAATTAGTTCCGAAATCAAGTCCAATTGAATATTTGCTCATATCATCCTACAAAAATAACTGTTGAAACAAACACGAAACAGCAACTTCACTAAAACCTACCTTACTGCCATTGAATTCGTTCTCTTCTTCATTCGCGGAAAGCTTGTATCTCTTTCCATTCAATGTTATTTCGGTTTTGCTTATTCTATTCAGCCTTGCCCGGTTTGAATTTAATTAAATAAATAATGCCTATAATTA
>CAZRIQ010000229.1:0-4903 GCA_964600175.1 uncultured Melioribacter sp.
AAACGATAACAAAAGAAAAAGTTAACCTAATCGGTTCCGGCAGGACCGATACCGGGGTTCATGCTTACAGTCAAATAGCAAATTTCAAATACCCGGCGGATCTCGATCTCTATAAATTTCAGTATTCGATTAATTCGATTTTGCCGGGTGATATTTCAATAATCGGCTCGGAAAAAGTCGATGAAAATTTTAATGCGAGATTCGATGCTAAAAGCCGATCTTACATTTATATAATTAGTAAAATCAAATCTCCTTTTTACGAAAAGTATTCTTATAACTTCCCATACATTTCACAAATTGATATGAGTGAATTGAATAAGCTTAGCAAAGCTTTGTTGGGGAAGCACGACTTTACATCGTTTGCAAGAAAAAATACCGAAGTAGAAAATAAAAATTGTGTTGTACACGAAATCCATTGGAGGGAGACAAAGCAATTCGCATTTTTTTACGTCAAGGCCGACCGCTTCTTACACGGTATGGTCCGAACGATGGTAGGAACACTTATAAAAAGTATCGAGAAAAAAATGAATGAAAGTAATATTTTAGAGTTGTTCGAAAAAAAAGATAGGGAAGCTGCAAGCGAAGCAGCTCCTGCAAAAGGTTTGTTCCTGTACAAAGTGAGGTACTATTGATCGATTTGAAAAATAAAGTTGCGTTAATTACCGGCGGTTCAAGAGGAATCGGTGCGGCTTGTGTAGAATTGTTCACAAAAGCAAATTCGAATGTTGCGTTTACTTACGTGAAAGCAAAAGACGCTGCGGATGAATTGGTAAAGAAGTTCGGACAAAATAAAAAAGTGAAAGCTTACAGAGTCGATATGGAATCGGAAAAAGAAATTAACGATTGTGTGAGTCAAGTGATTAACGACTTTGGGAGAATTGATATACTTGTTCACAACGCCGGTATCTGGAATGACGGCACACTCGAGAAGATGACACTTGAACATTGGGATAAACTTCTTAGAATAAATCTCACTTCAAATTTTTTATTTGCAAAAGCAGTGGTTCCTTCGATGAAGAAAAATAATTTCGGGAGAATAATAAATATTTCTTCTACTGCCGGGCAGCGAGGCGAAGCTTTCCACTCGCATTATGCTTCATCCAAAGGGGGAATGATATCTTTTACAAAGTCGCTTGCGGTTGAATTAGCTCCATTTAATATTACCGTAAATTCCGTTGCACCGGGCTGGGTTGATACTGAAATGAACGACGAAGTTTTTGCAGATAAAGAATACATGGAGAAAATCCGTAAAGATATTCCGGTTGGAAGAATTGCATCTGCAGAAGATATTGCCGGTCCAACTTTGTTCCTTGCCTCCGATTTGGCAAGGCATATAAACGGTGAGATTCTAAATGTTAACGGAGGGAGTATACTTTGTGGGTAGAAAGGCATCCGGCTTCACCTTTGGTTCCGCCGAGACAGGTAGGGCAAAGGGCAGAGAGCAAAGAGTATAGAGGTAAATAGATGGAATTTCTTTCTTACTTACATCCTAAGCTTGTTCATTTCCCGGTTGCTTTTTTTATTCTCTATTTCTTGTTCGAAGTTTCGGGTATAATTTTCAAGAAAGATTATCTTAACAAAGCTGCATATATCATTTTAATTTTAGGAGTTTTGCTTGCCGTTGCGGCTGTGTTGACGGGCAATCAAGCGCAGGAACTGGTAAAAGAAAAATTTCCGGATGCTTTCAAGAATGTAAATTCTTTTATCGAACAACATCAGAATTTTGCGTCATTTACTTTGTGGTATTACTTTGGATTGTTGATATTAAGAACATATTTAATTTTAAAAAAGAAATTTTCCGGAAACATGAGATACCTGGTAGTTATTCTTGCTGCAGGCGGATGCATTTTAATTTACATGACTGCTCTTTACGGCGGCGATCTTGTTTATCTTCACGGAATCGGAACAAATCTTTTCGGGATAAATTAGTTTAGATGAAGAAGATATTATTCATTTTGATCTTGTCGGTAGTTACTGTTTACGGACAGCCTTTTAAGTTGGGTGAGGCAAAAGGTTTGTTTATGTCTGTCGGTGTTGGTCCAAGATTTCCTATTGGGAGTGCATCGGTAAATCAAAATGTTGGTATTGGTCTCGATGTGTCGTTTTCTTACACGGATAATAATTTCCTACCGGTATTTTTTTATGCTACTGTAAGTTATAATAACATGCCGGGGAAACTAAGTTTTTACAAAGCAACAGACTACTCATCCTTTTCGACGACCGCGGTAATGCTCTCACCCGGTGTGCGGTATTATTTCCCCTCAATTATAGAGGAGGGGGTTCTTCTAATGCCTGTTGTTGATGCTGGATTCTCATTTGCTTATTACGAAAAGCTACATCAATTTAAAATAGGTACAGGTAAACAAAATTTTGTTGAAGATGTCGGTTATTCGGGTTTTCACGTCGGCATGGGATTTTCAATGTTCATTCTTGACGCTGTTACTTATTATAACTTTCTGCCGAACAATCAATTTATTTCTTTCGATCTAAAAGTTAGGATCCCGATTTATGTTACAATTTAAAAGGAGAAGTAATGGAATACAAAAATTTATTGGTTGAGAAAAAAGACTCTGTTACAGTTGTTACAATAAACAGACCGGATAAATTAAATGCGCTTAATGATGAGACGTTGAACGAGTTGAAAGTTGTGTTTGAATCTTTGCAAGAAGATGAAAGTGTTGGTGTTGTGATAATAACCGGTGCCGGAGAAAAAGCATTCGTTGCCGGGGCAGACATCGCCGAGTTGAATAAACTTGATAGAGGAAGCGGGAAAAAGTTTGCCGAAAAAGGACAAGCTGTTTTCGACCTGATAGAAAATTTAGGAAAGCCGGTTATTGCGGCAGTTAACGGTTTTGCTCTTGGCGGAGGATGTGAGCTTTCACTTGCGTGTCATATAAGACTTGCTTCCTGCAAAGCGCGTTTCGGTCAGCCGGAAGTTAATCTCGGAATTATTCCCGGTTACGGCGGAACACAAAGATTGGCAAGACTGATTAATACCGGCAGGGCAATGGAAATAATTTTAACGGGTGATATAATTAATGCGGAAGAAGCAATGAACTTTGGATTAGTCAATAGAATTTACTCGCCCGGTGAATTGATGCAAGGCGCATTCGAACTTGCTCAAAAAATATCTTCCAAAGGGCAGCTAGCTATTCGCATGGCTGTTAAAGCGATTACTGCTGTTAATGACACAACCCAAGAGAAAGGATTAGAGTTTGAGTCCGAACTCTTTGCGGATTGTTGCGGTACGGAAGATTTTAAAGAAGGAACTTCGGCATTTCTTGAAAAACGCAAGCCCGACTTTAAGAGAAAATAATCTTATCAAGGTTAACTTCAGAATTCCGCCAATTTTAAAATTGAATAAGGATTGATCTGAAAAGCAAGGTCATAAAAATATTATTTACAGTCGCTGTTCTTTTGTTGGTGGGGAATATAGTCACTGAAATGTTAAAGAAGCCGGCAAGGACGAAAGAAATAAACGAACTTTCGGTAAAGCAAACCGATTCCATTTTCATCAATGTTCTTAGCGGATATGCACTCGATTCAAGTTGGGTATCAATTCACAAAATAAGAAAGCCTGAAAATGATTCTGTGCGGAAGGAGTATTTGATTAACCTTCCCAAAGATCTTCCGGTGCCATATATAATTCGGGATCTCAACAATAAGTTTGATAAGAATATAACCGGTTTAGTCTCTGAAGAAAAAAAAAGTTTTGGAACAACGGAGATAAAAATTTATTCAAATGAAACTCTTAAACTCCAGGCGGTCCTTGAACCGTCAGCCGACCTTTTACGCGATAGAAACAAAATTTATTTTATAATTGAAGACTCTTATTCGATGGGGATTTCTACTCTGAAAGATTTGCTGGAATCCCCGGTACCACTTACACTTTGCCTGCTTCCTTCGGATAATTCTTCTTCTATAAAGGATACGATAAAAAGTTACTCAAAAGATTATGCGATATTGATAAACAACGATATAAGCGAAAATAAGTATAGAATGGAACCCGGTTACCCGAAAGGGCTTTTGAGAAATTCGGTTACTGACATAATCGATTCGTATAAAGATGCGTCCCTCTTTGTAATCGATACGAAAAGTAAGTTGTTTAATTCAGCGGTTTACAATTTCATCCGTGATAATTTTAAGAGTTGGGGAATAAAACTCTACCGCGATTCCGATTTCATTCGTTTAAAAGGCAAAACCGATTCCGATATTCTTTCTTTGATGAAGTTCTACGCGGAAACAAAGGATTCCGTACGAGATAAGGTTTTTATAACGGATAAAAAAGATTTCGATTTGCTGAAAGACGAATTGGCGTTGTTGAAGAAGAGAGGGAATAAATTTCTGCCGGTGAAAACTTACCTAAGAGCCCCCTAAATTCCCCTAAGGTCGTCAGACTTCGCCGAACTCTGGCGAGGGGACTTAAAAAGGATTTATTTTCTCACCTAGTTTATTATCGATTATTAAAAATTAATTGGGAATTTTCACTGATTTAAAATCACCTCTCTGCGGTTCTCTGTGGATTCTTTGTGGGATCTGTGTAATTTCTTTAAACATTATTACACAAAGAGCCTCAGAGTACCACAAAGAACCACAGAGGAAAAACAAACATTATATATTACTACAGAAGAATTCATCGATATAATTTATTTCAACCATGGTGCTATCTGGAATCTGCATCAATTGATTCTTGATTACGTTTTTATCTCCAACAACAACAATTGTAGTTTCGTCAGGGTGGATGTTTGCTCTTGTCGATTCAAGAACTTCACCGGTTTTCACACTTTCCATTCTTTGCAGATATGTGTTGTAGAAGTCTTTTTCCAGATCATAAATAATTATGGAAGAAATATTGCGGGCTATTTGAGAATAAGTTTCAAATTTTGAAGGAAATCTTTTAATC
>CAZRIQ010000230.1:0-4899 GCA_964600175.1 uncultured Melioribacter sp.
CCGTAACCAAAACAATTGTTTCTCCGTATTGAACAGTAACCGCCCCGTTTGCTTGCTTTGCCAACTTGCCGGTTTCGAAAATCAGCGGTTTGCCGCCGATTTCAACTTCTTTTTTATATAACATTAATTATACCTCTTATTTTCTAATATTGAGTTCTTTTATAATTGCTCTATATCTCGCGATATCTTTCTCCGCCAAATAATCAAGCAGTCTTCTTCTTTTACCTACGAGTTGCATCAATCCTCTTCTCGACGAGTGATCTTTCCCGTGAGAATTAAAATGATCTGTAAGCTTGTTAATTCTTTCGGTCAACAAAGCTACTTGAACTTCGGTTTGACCGCTGTCCTTTTCGCTTTTGCCGAACTTTTTGATTATTCCGGCTTTTTCTTCCTTTGATAACGACATTTTACTACTCCTTATTATTGATTGTACAATGTAATCCCAGAACGTCTGCCGTAAGCAGGAACCGGGATCAATTAATTAGCTAACACGTTTATAAACCCCACTGCTTGTTTTTTATCTTCTTCGATTTGATGAATTAATTCTTCTTTCGACTCGAATTTTCTCTCGTCGCGCATTCTTTTCAAAAAGTCAGTCTTAATATGTTCACCGTAAATATCTTTATTGAAATTAAGTATATGAACTTCTATAACCAACTCTTTTTTATTTTCGAAAGTCGGGCGCATCCCGATATTCATTATGCCGTAATGATGTTCGTTTCCAAGTTCGCAGGATACAATATACACACCGCGTTTTGGAACCGATTTTCTTTCATCATCCAGCCGGATGTTGGCAGTCGGGAACCCCAGAGTTCTTCCTCTCTTCGCACCTTCTACAACAACGCCCGAGAAAGAATAATTTCTACCAAGCAGTAAATTCGCTTTTTCGATATTTCCCTCTGCCAGCGCATTCCTAATTATTGTGCTGCTGATAATTTCCCCGTTAATGTTTTCTCCCGGAACCGAGGTTACATAGAAGTTATGAAGTTTTCCCAGCTCTCTAAGTTTATCTTCGTTACCGTTACGATCTTTCCCGAATTTATGATCATGACCGACAATCATATGCGCCGCACCGAATTTATCAACAATATAATTCTTTATAAATTGTTCCGACGTCTGTTCTGAAAACTCTTTTGTAAAATTGATTAAGACCAAGTTGTCGATTCCCGTTTTTTCCAGGAGCTTTTTTTTTTCATCAAAAGTAGTAATCAGCTTCAAATCAAAATTTTTCGAAACTATCGACCGTGGGTGCGGTTCGAACGTAACAAGAACCGACTGCCCGTTTATCTTTTGAGCAATCTCCAGAACGGTCCGAACAATTTTCATATGACCAAGGTGCAGCCCGTCAAACGTTCCAACCGTTACTGCAGATCTAACATTCTTATCTATATTATCGGGATCGGAATATATTTTCATATTTATAAAACTAAGACTTATTTAAACCGCTGCTGTTATTAGATTAATTCTTCTCTCCGCTCGAGCAGATGAGAAACACGGTAACCCGCGGAACTCATCTACCGTTAACGCATCATCTATCGAATAATCGCCGATCTTCGTTCTTCTCAAACTCTTCAAATAAGCTCCGCATCCAAGTATCTTTCCAAGGTCATTTGCAATTACTCTTATATATGTACCTTTAGAACATGTAATCTCAAAATGAATATCCGGCAGCTTGACCAGGTTGATATCAAACTTCGAGATAAAAATTTCTCTCGGTTCCCTTTCTACCTTAACTCCCTTTCTTGCAAAATTGTAAAGAGCTTTTCCTTTATGTTTAACTGCCGAGTACATCGGCGGCTTCTGAAAGATTCTGCCGGTTAACTTTTTTCTCGCTTCCTCAATTTTCTCTTTAGTTATATCATCAATACTGCTTTCGGAATCAAACACCGTTTCCAAATCAAATGATGGAGTCGTCTTCCCGAGAGTAATTATACCTTCATACGTCTTCTCCAACCCGGAAAAGTTTGAAATCTCTTTTGTTTTGCGCCCTGTGCAGATAATTAAAAGCCCGGTAGCAAGAGGATCCAAAGTTCCGGCATGACCCGCTTTTCCAACATGTGCCGCTTTTCTTACTTTATATACTACATCGAAAGACGTCTTGCACAAATCTTTATCGATCAAAATGACTTCCCCAGACTCAAAATCCGGCAGCGTATTAATCTTGCTGTTCCTGGTTATCATTCTTGTGAATCTCCTTTAAGATACCTTCAATCTTTTCTACGTGATCGTAAGTATCATCTATGAAAAAATTTAATTCGGGCACAAATCTTATTGTAATTCTATGAGCCAGGTTACTCCTTATCATACCTTTAAGTTCTTCTACTTTTGTCATTAACGCTTCTCTTTTATCTTTGTCGTAGACGGAAAGATAAACCTTGGCGTATTTTAAATCCGGACTGAGCTTTACATTCGTAACAGTTATAACACCAAGCTCCGGGTCCTGAATTTTATGAAGAAAGATTAAACTGAGTTCTTCCTTTACCAAACTTGCTACTTTATCAATTCTGTGTGACATTATGATTCAAGTTTCTTCTTTGTTTCTACAATCTTGTGCGCTTCAATAATATCGCCGACCTTTATATCGTTGAAGTTGGCAATACTAATACCGCATTCATAACCCTGGTCGACTTCTTTAACATCGTCTTTAAACCGCTTCAACGAGGAAATATCACCTTCATAAATTACAATGCCGTCCCTGAACAACCTGACTTTATTTGTCCTGATTATTTTTCCGTCTTGAACATAGCAGCCGGCAACTGTTCCGGCTTTCGGAACTTTAAATGTTTGTCTTACTTCGACAGTGCCGACCAGTTCTTCCGAAAGTACCGGCGAAAGCATTCCCTCAAGAGCCGAACGAACTTCGTTGATTGCATCGTATATTACGTTATAAAGTCTTACATCTATTTTTTCCGATTCCGCTAACTTCCTTGCGCTGGAGTTCGGTCTAACGTGAAAACCGACAATAATTGCATTCGATGCAGCGGCTAACAGAACATCGCCTTCGTTAATTGCACCTACACCTTTATGAATAACACGCACAACAACTTCCTTGTTGGATAATTTCATCAACGAATCGGACAATGCTTCGATCGAACCGTCCACATCGCCTTTAACAATAATAGGTAGTTCCTTTATTCTGCCTGTACTGATCTGACTTGCAATTTCGTCGAGTGTAATTAATCTTACTTGGCGATGGTCCTGCTCACGCTTTAATTGTTGGCGTTTGATGGCAGTTTCTCTCGCTTCGCGTTCAGATTCAACTGCAATAAATGTATCACCTGCTTGAGGTACGCTTTCAAATCCAAGTACAAGTACAGGAGTAGATGGTTCTGCCTCACTTACTTTATTGTTACGCTCGTCGAACATTGCGCGTACTCGCCCGAAGGAAGTTCCGGCAATAAACGGATCGCCGATATGAAGTGTTCCCTTCTGAACAAGAACCGTCGCAGTAATACCACGTCCTTTATCAAGCTGCGATTCAATTACTGTTCCGCGAGCCTGTCTATCGTGATTAGCTTTTAATTCTAAGATTTCCGATTCAAGAACAATTTTTTCCAGGAGCTGTTCTACATTCAAACCTTTCTTAGCAGAGATTTCAATACATTGGTATTTCCCGCCCCACTCTTCAACCAAAATATTTCTTTCGGAAAGCTGCTGCCTTATTTTATCCGAATTCGCTCCAGGCTTATCAATTTTATTGATTGCAACTATAATCGGCACGTTTGCAGCCTGGGCATGGTTAATCGCTTCAACCGTCTGGGGCATCACGGCGTCGTCAGCCGCAATAATAAGAACAACAATGTCCGTTACCTTTGCACCTCTTGCGCGCATAGCGGTAAATGCTTCGTGACCGGGTGTATCTAAAAATGTAATTTCTTTACCGTCATCGAGTACAACCTTATAAGCACCGATGTGCTGTGTAATTCCTCCCGCTTCACCGGCAACAACATTCGCTCTTCTTACGTAATCGAGCAAAGAAGTTTTTCCATGATCGACATGACCCATAATTGTGACAACTGCGGGGCGCGGCTGAAGTGTTTCTTCACTGTCCTCTTCTTCAGTATCGATTTCAGCCTGGTATTCCTCCTGAAGCTCGATATTGAATTCGAACTCGTCTGCAACGAGTGTAATTGTTTCAACATCCAATCTCTGGTTTATAGAAACCATCAAACCAAGACCAATACATTTTTGTATTACCTCGGCAACCGGGACCCCCATCAAGTTTGCAAGCTCATTAACGGCAATATACTCAGTTACCTTAATCGTCGTTTTATCGATAGCCTTCTGTTCTTCTATCTTTTCCTGGATTTCCTGTTTCTCTTTCCTTTTCTTCTTTCTTACGGAAGCCCTTTCTCCAATTGCAGATTCATCCATACTAAGCATTGTTCTTTTAATAGCCTCGTCAACCTCTTTCATATCGATTTCAAGCCGCTTGATTTTCCGTTTCTTTTTGGAGATAATTACATCATCTTTTTCATCAACAGATTTCGATTTCTTTCTAGCTTTAAGGACTTTTTTCTTTTTCTTTTTCCTTTTATCGTCTTCGCCGGCTTCCTTCTCAGGCTGGGGTTTAGCAGTCTTCTTTGATTCTGCAGTTTCTTTCGTCTCGGACTCAGCGGGTTTTTCTTCTTTATCTTTACCTTTTCCTCTTCTCTTTTGAATTTCAATTTTACCGACAATCGTAAGTCCCTTTTTCTTTCCTTCTAAGGCAATTTCAGATTCGGTTTTATAAGATTGGGCATCTTCTTGTACGGCGGTTTCCGCTTCTTCTACAGTCTTTTGTTCTTCGACAGGTTCTTCAGTTTTTTCCGAAACAACTTCTTCGGGTTTCTGTTCTACAACTTCTTCTTCGTGAGCTTTCTCTGCTTCTGCTTCTTGTTTTTCGGCTGCGGCTTCGGC
>CAZRIQ010000231.1:0-639 GCA_964600175.1 uncultured Melioribacter sp.
AACAAATCAAGTACAAGAAAAGAAGAATTATTGATAAAAGAAGAAGACTTAAGCAAAATATGGATACTTCGAAAAATATTGAGTGAGTTCGATTCGATAGAAGCGATGGAATTTATACTTGATAAATTAAGAGGGACAAAGAACAACAAAGAGTTTATGCTGAGCATGAACAGCTAAGAGCCGCTTAATGAATTCCAAAATATTACTTACCTCTTTTTTATTAATTTTACTTTCTCTTATTTCTTACGCGCAATCACCGGATAGTGGAATATTCGTGGAGAAAAATGTTCTTCCTTCCGATTCCGGTTATACATGCTATCTGTCGTATCGCGTTTCTTTCAACAATCTTGTTTTCATAAAGAACGGAAACGGTTTTGAGTCCGGTTTAGAAATGGATTTTGAAATCAAGAAGAAAGAAGAGGTATACAAGAGAGCAGCCGAATCCAAAAAAGTAACTGCTGCATCGTTTGAAGAAACAAATTCTAAAGAAGATTATGCCCAGGGTTTGGTTAAGTTTCGTGTGGAGAATGACGATTATGTGATTCATACTTCGGTGAACTTTTTAAACACACAAGAGAGTATTACCTTAGAAGAGATTCCGCTGAATCTTAAGAAAGTAAAGGATGACTTAACTGTAAA
>CAZRIQ010000231.1:649-4840 GCA_964600175.1 uncultured Melioribacter sp.
TAGTTGTTTCAAGAGCAAAAGATAATTGTGAACAAGATTCTGATTTCACGCTCGTCAATTTTGAAAATACGATACCTTTTTCTTCGAATAATTATTTGCTGCTTGTTCCGGTTACGGATACTTCAATTTCTACCTTAAATGTGGTTGTAAAACAAGATTCAGAAATGGTGCATCAAACGATAAGGAATTTTTACTTTGGGGATATTCATTTGAGCGAATGTAATGATAAAGTTATTCTGAACTTTGACAGGACTAATCATAATTTAAAATATGCTTTGATTGAGGGGTTTTCATACAAATTGAAAGAGGGACATGCAAAAGTGTTTATTTCTGTAGATGCAGATACAAGCAAGGCGGATAAATACGACTATAGAGTTTTTTGGAATAACAAGCCGCGGTCTTTAATGAACCCGGTTTTTGCAATTAACATGCTGAAACCAATCGAAAGCCAGGATGCAATTAATGACCTATTAAGTTCTTCCAAGGAAGACTTGTATAACAATCTTTTGGATTACTGGAATAAAAAAACACATAACAACGGAAAACCTTTTAACGAATTGATGAACGAATATTATACACGTGTAGATTTTGCTGTTAGAAATTATTCGACGGTTGATAAGGCAAACGGTGCAGTTACAGATAGGGGAATGATTTATATACGATACGGAAAACCGGATTCGGTTGAAAGAACCTACCCGAGGGCAAACCAGATTCTTGAAATATGGGATTACAAGAACCTCAATAAGCAGTTCGTGTTTGAAGATGTAACCGGGTTGGGCAATTATAACTTGGTCAAATAAAATGATTAAGCTTGCTTTTACATGCGGCGATATAAACGGTATTGGTCCGGAAATATCGGTTAAAACATTCAACCAGATTCTTGATCCCGACAAAAGAAAAATCTATTTCTTCTCACCTAAAAATGCGTTTGAAAAAGCATGTAGTTTAGTTTCACCCAAATTCAAGTTTGAAATTGTTAACGATTTCAATAAAGCCAATCAAGATTCTTCGATTGTCTCCGTAATTGATTTTGGTAACTTCGAGATGAATATCGGTTCACCGACAAAGCATTCCGGAAGTTCATCTATGAAGTCATTCAAGGATTCGTTTAAATACGTTTACGAAAAAAGATGTGACGCATTGGTCACAAATCCGATATCAAAAGTGAGTTTTAAACTTGCCGGAATTGAGTTTTCCGGGCATACAGAGTTGCTTGCCGAATGGTCAAACAAGAAAAGGTTTTTGATGTTTTTCCTTTCGGAGAATTTGAAAGCGGCACCGGTAACAATTCACGTTCCGTTATTCAGAGTAACGAGGTTAGTCACATCTAAAAGAATTAGAACCGCGGTAGAAGTTATGACTCGATCTCTCAGAGACGATTTTAATGTACAAATTCCTAAAATTGCCGTACTTGGAATGAATCCTCATGCGGGCGAAGAGGGGAATATCGGTAGAGAAGAGGAAGATGTTATCATTCCGGCAATTAGAAAATATGAACATGTTTTCGGACCGTTTGTACCGGATGCATTCTTTGGTAATAAAGAATTTGAAAAGTACGATGCTGTTTTAGGCATGTATCACGATCAAGTTTTAATTCCATTTAAGATGATGAATTTTTCAAGCGGCGTTAATTATACTGCAGGTTTGCCTGTTGTTCGAACGTCACCCGACCACGGAACAGCTTTTAATATTGCATACCAGGGTAAGGCAGATAATTCAAGTTTAATCTCGTCAGTAAATTGGGCTGAGAAAATAGTAACTAACCGCCGAAGTAAAATCCATGCCTGAAAAACCATATTCGGTTCTTGCTTCAATTTATAATCATCTGATGAAATCAATTGATTACAAAAGCTGGTCCGAGTATATAATCGACCTTATTGAAAGTTTTGAGCTGCGCGATCCTGAGATACTTGAGCTAGCAAGCGGAATAGGAGGTATATCTAAATATCTTGAAAAGAAATTTGACAGAATAATCTACAGTGATAAATCACTCTGGATGCTTAAAAATTTTGAACTGTCCGGTAAACCATTAGTTTGCTGTGATATGACATCGCTCCCATTCCGTAATGAGTTCGATGTTGTGTTTTCGATTTTTGACAGTGTTAATTATTTGGCGGATGAGAAAAAGCTGCGAAGAATGTTTAATGAAGTTGGCAAAATATTGAAAGATGACGGCTATTTTACTTTCGATGCAAGTCTTGAAAAAAACAGTCTCAGGTATCAAAAACAAATGAATAGGAAAGGGAAATACAAGGGGATTCGTTATAAACAAAAAAGCAGTTACAACTTGAACGAACATATCCATTACAATATTTTTGAAATTGAACTTGAGAATGGCGAGAAGGTTCAGGAAATTCACAAAGAGAGAATTTTTCCTTTAGAGTTATTTTACGATATGGCAAAATTGGAAGGGATGTATGTATCCGCATGTTATGATACTTTCACTTTTAACAAGGCGGACAAAAATTCCGAGAGGGCACAGTTTATTGTTAGAAAGAGGGATTTCTGATGCTGACTTTTTCACACGTTGACTTTAAGTATTATAACCAGCCGGTTTTTGCCGACTTGAATCTTCAAATCGATCAAAGCGAATTTGTATTCCTAATCGGCAAAAGTGGAATTGGAAAAACTACTTTGCTTCAAATGATTTACATGAATGTAATCCCTCAATCGGGGTATGTACAGTTTGATGATTATTCCTCCGAAACGATTAGACCGAGGAATCTTCCCTTCTTAAGAAGAAAACTTGGTATTGTGTTTCAAGATTTTCAACTTCTCCAAGATAGAAGCGTTTATGACAATCTTGCATTTGTTCTTCAAGTTACCGGATCGCCGAGGAATATGATAAAAAGAAAAGTCTTTCATGCACTCTCGGAAGTTGGATTGTCGCATAAACAAACGAACATGCCTCGAGAACTTTCTGGAGGAGAACAACAGCGTGTCGCAATTGCACGGGCAATCATTAATGAGCCGCTTTTAATCTTAGCCGATGAGCCTACCGGGAATCTTGACCCGGAAACCGCTTCCGAAATTTTAGACATTCTTAAAAAGATTAACTCAAGGGGTACTGCAGTTTTATTTGCAACGCACAACTACGATATGGTAAGAAAATTCGATACGAAAATAATTAAGCTTGAGAACGGCAAGGCGGTTAAGGTGATTCTTAAAAAGAAAGGGGAGGAAGATAAGGGAACTCCCTCCGATTAAGTTTATTCAACCCAAAACAACAACTCCAACTACTGAAGTTTTTTGAGGATACCTTCCGAAACATTTTCAATAGATTGAGTTCCGTCAATTTCTACAATTCTTGCTTTGTTTTTGTAGTAATTGAAAACAGGAACTGTTGAATCGTGATAGATTTTAAGCCGGTTTCTAATTACACTTTCATCGTCGTCGCTTCTTTTGTAATAGCTATTCTCTGATTTACAAACCGGGCAGACAAACTTTTCTGTTACCTCGGTTTCATTGAGAATATTTCCGCAGGAATTGCATACCATCCGTGACGATAACCTTTTTACAATGATTTCATCTTCGGCACTTAGCTTAACAAGGATAAGATCGGTTCGCGAAATATCTTTCAATATTGAATCTAAAATTTCCGCCTGGTTTACAGTTCTTGGAAAGCCGTCAAGAATAAAACCGTTTTTGCATCTTTCACTTTTCAAAGTATCTTTTACAATACCGCCAACTATGTCATCCGGTACGAGATCGCCTTTGTCAACAATAGCTTTTGCTTTTTTGCCGAGTTCGGTTTGATTTTTAATAGCTTCTCTTAGCATGTCACCGGTGGAGATATGAGGTATGTTTAATTTGCCGGATAAAATCTTTGCTTGTGTTCCTTTGCCAACTCCGGGTGCGCCAAAAATTATAATTTGCATAAAAAAGAATTTTTTGTTTAGAGGTTGTTAATTATTTGTAAATCAAAATTAATTAATAACCCTACACGAAGCAAACTTGAATGCAATTTAGGTGAGTTAGTTAGGATGTATTCTCTTCTTTTGAAAATATGTTTCAAGAAGTTCTTTTGATTCGTCGGCATAAATGCCTGAGAAGACATTTACTTTGTGGTTATAGAGTGAATTATCTGTTAAATTATAGAGAGAACCGCATGCCCCGAATTTCGGTTCGAATGTGCCGAAGTAAAGATTTTTAATCCGTGTTAGCAAGATTGCACCGGTACACATAACGCAT
>CAZRIQ010000232.1:0-2402 GCA_964600175.1 uncultured Melioribacter sp.
GCCCCTTTCAGAGTCTCTACCGGTTTATACCTAGCTAACACAAACGCCGGATAAATACCGGATAAAAGCCCGGTGATAAATGTAACTGCAGATAAAATTAAATAGAAATAAAAATTATAAAGACTGGTTATCGCAAGTTTGTATCCCAGAAAATCGCTAACAAGAGGATTTAATATTTCATAAAGAACAGCACTTGTTATAACAGCTATACCGGTTAAAAGAAAAGATTCACTTAAAAATTGATTGACCAGACTGAATCTGTTTGCACCCAAAACTTTTTTAACACCCACTTCTCGCGATCTATTAATTGACCTTGCTGTTGAAAGATTCATAAAGTTGAAACACGCAATAAGTAAAATCAAAACAGCGACCGATGAAAATAAGTATATGTACGTAATATTTCCTGTCGGACCTAACTCGGCAAAAGTTTCGGAATGGAGATAAATATCAGTCAATTTCTGAGGATACAATTTTAAAAATGATGCCATTTGTTTACCTACGTTCTGCTCATATAAGTCATTCAGTCTTTTATATAAATCACTGTTGCTATCGTTTCTCATCAACAAATATGTAAAACATTCGCCGAAATTTGACCAATTCACTGTAGAGTTATCGGACTGCAAATACAGTGAATAAGGCGCCAAATAATCCCAACGGACTTGTGTGTTTGTCGGGATATTCTCTACAACAGCTCTTACAATTAAATCGTTAGTACCGCATTTCAACATTTTCCCGATTGGATTTTCATTCCCGAAAATTTTTTTCGCAATCGATTCGGTTATCACAACAGAATACGGATCACTCAAAGGATTTACAGAATTACCTTCAATTATGTTGAAAGTAAAAATCTTGAAGAAAGATGTATCTGCATAGAAAAATTTAGATTCGGTAAAATCTTTATCTCCGTATTTAAGTTTGACATTGCCAGCAGGCTGAAATCTTGAAGCATATTCTACACCAGGAATTTCAGATACGGCAGCAGGAGCGAGTGCATTCATCGCACCGGCTAATTTCATCTGCGAAGCACCGGTTCCAAATCCGACATTCACACGGTAAATTCTATCTCTATTTTCATGAACGTTTTCAAAACTGAGTTCATTGATAACGTACATAAATATTAGGAGGCTTGCAGTAATACCGATTATAAGACCGGTTAGATTGATAAAAGAAAAAACTTTGTATTTCCGCAAATTCCTAATTGCGAATTTCATATTTGTTCTGAACATAATTTCTCCTTCTTTCGCCAAGCGCTAAGCGCATAGAGCAAAGTGTTTTTTATTCATACCTTAAACTTTCTATCGGATTTGCGGTCGCCGCTTTAATTGCCTGATAACTAACCGTTGCAAGAGTAATAAATAAAGCAACAAAACCAGCTATTACAAACGTCCAAGCATTTATATCTATTTTATATGCAAAATCCTGAAGCCACTTAGTCATAAAATAATATGCTACCGGACCGACAATTATATTTGCAGCTACAACTAAAACAACAAATTCTCTTAATAATAAACTAGTGGTTTGGGATACCGAAGCACCAAGTACTTTTCGAATTCCTATTTCCTTTGTTCTCTGTACAACCATAAACGAAACCAAACCAAAGAGCCCCATTCCGGCAATAAGAATAGAAAGAATGGCAAAAAATAATACTGCGTTACTGCTAATTCTTTCAGTATCATAAAGTTGAAAATATGTATCATCGACAAACGAATATTCAAACGGTACGCCCGGGGCAAATTTTTCAAAAGTAGATTTCAAATAATCCAATATTTCAGGAATATTATTATTAGCTATTTTTACAGATATTTGATTCCCCATGCTATAAACAAATATTACACACGGTTCAATTTCATGATGAAGAGACCGAAAATTAAAATCGTTAACCACACCCAAAGCGGTTTCTTTTTTAATATCAGAAAAGAAACCTAATTTTTTTCCGACGGCACTTTTCCATCCGACTTGTTTAAGCGCCGACTTATTCAACACAAATCCATACGTACTGTCCGAAGAAAAATTATGAGTCATTTCCTTACCTTCAATAAAAGGTATTTTGTAAGTATCAAAAAAATCTTTATCCGCACCTATTATATACATTGCAGTATTTTCCTTCTCGGTTTGGCCTTCCCAGTAAACAGATTGATGCCAGTTAACGTCGCCCATTTGGAAAGTATTGACGGAAGCATTTATAATATTGGAGAACTTCAAAAATTCGTGCTTCAACTCTTGACCTTTCATCTGAATATCCTTTGAGGGTAACGCTACATTCAAAACCAAATCTTTATTCATTCCTAAATCTTTGTACTTAAGAAGGTTTAACTGACGTAAAGATGTAAGCGTACTAATGATAAAAAAAACAGCAATACCGAATTGAAGTACGACTAGAATATTCCTTACAACAGATTTCT
>CAZRIQ010000232.1:2412-4830 GCA_964600175.1 uncultured Melioribacter sp.
ACAGAACATTTTTACCGGGCAGGACGCCTTTTAATATCAATGCCGGTTTATAATTTGAGACAAGCAAAGCCGGATATATGCCCGATAAAATTCCCACAAATAAAATTATTCCTAATAAAGCAATCACTACCGGCGTACTCAAAAGATTGATTGCAATTTTTTCACCTAATATCCCGCTCATCAAAGGTGTAGTAAATCCTAGAATAAAAATTGCGATTGCGACGGCTATAAAAATGTGAAGATAGGATTCGGTTAATAATTGGAATACCAATCTATACCGGTCGGAACCAACAACCTTTTTAATGCCGACTTCCTTGGCTCTCGTCGGGGCCAATGCTGTTGTCATATTTATATAATTTATACAAGCAAGCAGAAGCAGGAAAAATGCAATCGTGCCGAGTATGTATAAATACTTCATATCATAAACAGGTTCAAAATTTCCCCGTATATATTGAAAGTGAATGTCCGTCAGCGGCTGTATATTAAAGTTTTCCAGTTTACTTTTTTTTCCGCGGACTTCAACACTTACATTTTGAATTTTATTGAGCAGAACATCTTTGGCAATATTTGTATTTATTAAAATGTAAGTTGAATAATTATAAGTATTCCAACTTTGAAGGTTGCCTTCATAAAATTTGGCAAATTGAATAACCATGTTGAACTGCAGATCCGAATTTTTGGGTACGTCGGTAAAAACGCCAGTGACATGATATTCGTTTTTATCATTCAGCTTCATTAATTGTCCCAAAGGATCTTTATCGCCGAAATATTTTTTTGCAGCAGATTTGGAAATAACGATCGAATTGGGATCCGAAAGAAGATTTTTTACATCTCCCCTAATAACAGGGAAGGAAAAAACGCTGAAGAGAGAAGGATCGGCGCACAAAATCTTTTTTTCATGAAAACTATTATTTCCGGCCCTGACGAAAGACTCACTTAAATTCATCCGCACAAACTCTTTAACTTCTGGCAAAGAATTTTTTACTACAGGTCCAAGCGGAGCAGGAGTTCCGGCCCATGCATCGGGATCACCAATATTGCCTACAATAATCCGGAAAATATTTTCATGGTTTTTATTGAAACGGTTATAACTCCATTCGTTAAGAATGAAAGAAAAGATGAATACCGCGGAGGCAATACCAACGGCTAATCCGCCGACAGTAATGAATGAACTCATTTTCTGTCGTGAAATTTTTCTTAATGAAATTTTCAAATAATTTTTTAACATATGTTCTCCTGCGTTAACAGCGAAACAGTATGGAATTATTTATAACTGCAACTACTGCTATACCTATTTTTTCATTGTTATTTTCAAGTTCGCAAATGTGCCGTCGGAGTAATTTCCGGCCCAAAGTCCCACCCATCCGCCGGTTCTATCGGATAGTTCATTTACAACCAAACAAGGTTGTTTAGCCTCATTAACAAATACACTTATCTCTGGTTTTTCGATTACGATTTTTGCATGAAAGAAGGAATTAGGATCAGGTGGCGGTTCAATACGATTCTCGTATTTTCCTGGGAATTCATTACGTAATTTATTCCAGGTATAAACCGGTTGAGAAATATACTGGACGCTGTGACTTTTGCGAACGGAATCACTGCTCATAAAATTAAAAGGACGAAAATAAACTGCATCAAAAGTCGTATCGTTGATTCCTCGAAATGCGATTCCTACAAAGCTGTTACCCTGGACATCTTTACCTTTTATATCAACCTCAATCGTACCATTGGTAAATTCAAAATCTTCGAGTCGTGCAAATCCGTCGCCGGGCTGCGAATTAAAATGTACTGTCACATATTCATCTTCATTACCCAAACTAACTTCGCGGTTAAATACTTTCCAGATATTTACATCGCTTATTTTAGATAGATCGGGAACAATTGTATTTTCCTGCGCAAAAGAAATTCCGTAGATCAAAAACATAATTGAAGCAGCTATTATTGCCGTATTATTTTTTTTCATTTTTCCCCCTACGATTACTTTGAATAAATTACTCACTTACTTTCACTTACAATTGCAATTGTCTATTAAAACATTACTCCGGTTTTGTATGAGACCAATGCGAGCTGGCAAGTTTCCAATCGCCCTCAACTAAACGATAAACTTCCGTTGTATTCCAATAATCTTTTTTATCGTCCTTAGAATAACCCACAAAATTAAAGGTTAAAACTCCTACATCTCCGTAAAGCTGTACTTGCGGATTCAATAAATCATAACCGGGGAAACTGAATGTACCGTTGAAAGATGAAAGGTGATCGCGGAATTCTTTAATGCCGGTAACGCGCTTTTCAAGACCGGGATCGAAATACGTAATGTCATCGGCTGCAATTTCTACAAACCCGAAAGTATCTCCTGTTTTCCAGCGGTCGAGCGCACCTCTTTCTTTATTAATTATTAATTCTTCGTCACTAGGTGCT
>CAZRIQ010000233.1:0-4823 GCA_964600175.1 uncultured Melioribacter sp.
AAAAAGTTAGGCAAGGTATTGCCTTCTAATTTACTAGGTAAGATTACTGTTCTAATATTAGGGATTTTTATTATAGTGACTGTAGCCGGAATAAATAAAGACAGCTGGTTGTATGAATACTTACTTTATCTTGGTATAATGTTTTCATTTATTTCTTTGATCGGATATATACTACGGGCATTTGATGCAATAAAATGGAAGAAGGATGTGAATGTTGGGATCGATTAGTTTTTCGAAAATTAGGGACGGACTTTCAAAGACTAGGGAAAAATTCATTTCTAAAATAAATGAAGCTGTTACCGGAAAGGTAAAGTTAGATATCGAGAATATTGAAAGAATAGAGGAAATACTTATTTCTAGCGATATTGGATACGATACTACGGAAAAAATAATAGAGAATCTTAAAATATCACTGAAAGGGGAAAGCAATAGAACTGAAGAAACAGCAAAAGAAGTTATCAAAAATGAGTTAGTTAAAATTATAGAATCCTCGAACAATAATTATTCGAAAACAGTTTTTTCTAGTGAAAATAGCCCTTTTGTAATTCTTGTTGTCGGAGTTAACGGTGTCGGAAAAACTACTACAATAGGAAAGCTTGCTTATAATTTTAAGAATACTGGGAAAAAAGTTATTATTGGTTCTGGTGATACATTCCGTGCTGCTGCTAATGACCAGCTTGATATTTGGTCCAGAAAAGCCGGTGTTGAAATTATTCAAAGTAAAAAGGGAACAGATCCCTCTTCAGTAGTTTATGATACCATTCAGACAGCAAAACAAAAGAATTTTGATATTGTACTTATTGATACAGCCGGCAGGCTGCATACGAAAATTGATTTGATGGAAGAATTGGGTAAAATTCAGAAAACAATTAAGAAAATTATACCCAATGCTCCTAATGAAATATTTATAGTTTTAGATGCAACCAGTGGGCAAAATGCTCTTAAACAAGTTCAAGAATTTAAGAAATATACTGCTCCGACTGGTCTAATTGTTACAAAGTTAGACGGAACTGCTAAAGGAGGTGTAATTTTCCAGATTTGTTCTGAATTCAACATCCCTATTAAATATATTGGAGTTGGCGAACAGATTGATGATTTGCAAGTATTTGATTCAAATGTATTCGTAACAGCTCTGTTTGCCAAAGATTAGCAGTGATAGTTAATAATTAAGAAAAATAAAAAACATGTTTTTCAAGAAGCCAAGACATCGTATTTTCGATTATGTACCACGGCATTACGAACCTTACGAAGATGTCGAAGAACGTAGAAGGAGAAATCTTAGGTTTCGTTCAGCAAGGAAAATCCACTCTAAAAAACGACCAACATATTATTGGGCAATATTTTTAATAATTGTAGCATACTTATATCTTAAGTTAGCTGGTATAATATAATAAAAGAGGATCTTATAGTTTACATAACATACATTATGTAATTAATATTTGTAAAAACCTTCTCCAGTCTTTCTACCTAACTTTCTTGCAGCAACCATCTTTTTTAACAATGGGCATGGTCTGTACTTGGGATCATTAAATCCATTATATAATATTTCCATGATTGCTAAACAAACATCTAATCCTATAAAGTCTGCTAAAGTTAGAGGTCCCATAGGATGATTCATTCCAAGTTTCATTACGGTATCTATATCTTCTACTTTTGCTACGCCTTCGTATAAAGTGAAGATCGCTTCATTTATCATTGGCATTAAAACACGATTTGATATAAAACCTGGGTAATCATGTACTTCAACCGGTTCCTTATTAAGTTGTAGTGCTAGTTTTTTCACTATTTCATAAGTCTCATTGCTTGTAGAATAGCCTCGAATAATTTCAACCAATTTCATAACCGGAACCGGGTTCATAAAGTGCATCCCGATGAATTTTTCCGGTCTGCAAACAGTAGATAATTCTGTAATTGAAATTGAAGAAGTATTAGAAGCAAATATAGATTCTTTTTTAACTATATCGTTTAATTCCTTGAAAAGTTCCAGCTTAGCAGCTTTATTTTCATAAATAGCCTCAATTATAAAGTCGTTATTACCATTTATATTTTGAAATCCTTCACATAATTTAATCCTATTGAGAGCTTCATCTTTCTCTTTTTCAATTATAATATTTTTATTGATCTGCCGATCTAAATTTTTAGATATTTTTTCTAATCCCTTTTGAAGTAAGGAATTATCCGTGTCAATTAATTGAATATTAAACCTATTTAATGCAAAAACATGAGCGATTCCATTGCCCATTGTTCCACAACCAATTACTGCAACATTCCTTATGTCCATCTTGTTTTTCCCATAATTTATAAATTTCTAACAATAACAGCTGAAGCTTCCCCACCACCAATACAAAGCGAAACAAGTCCGTAGTCTGATTTTCTTCGTTTCATTTCATGAATTAATGTGGTTAGTATTCTTGCTCCACTTGCTCCTATCGGATGTCCTAGGGCTACAGCTCCTCCGTTCACATTTATTTTGGAAGGATCAAGTCCTAAAATTTGATTAACCGCTAAAGAAACCACTGCAAAAGCTTCATTAATTTCAAAAAGATCAATATTCTTGACTTCCAAATTCGCTTTTTGCAGTACCTTTCTAATTGCATCTGCAGGAGCGGTTGTAAATTCTTTTGGAGCTTTCGATGCAGAAGCCTGTGCAACAATTTCGACTAAGGGTTTGAAACCTAATTCTTTCGCTTTTTTCTCAGTTATTAATAAAACTGCTGCGGCACCATCATTAATTTTGGAAGCATTGGCAGCAGTTACAATTCCGTTTTTTTCAAAAGCCGGACGTAATGTTGGTATTTTATCAAATTTTACATTTTTGGGCTCTTCATCTTCATCTACAACTATTGTCTCTCTTTTAGATTCAATCTTAACTTTCGTAATCTCTGTATCAAAAATATGGTTTTGTTGTGCCTTCAAGGCACGGTTATATGATTCAACTGCAAAATTGTCAACCATTTCGCGAGTAAATTTAAAGTCTCTTGCGCAGGATTCGGCACAACTCCCCATGTGAATATCGTTATAAACATCCCACAAGCCGTCAACAATCATATGATCAACTAATGTGGAATTACCTAGCTTGTAACCTTTTCTAACCCCAGGAAGCAAATACGGGGCATTTGACATACTTTCCATTCCCCCGGCAATGATAATATCTGCATCACCGCAAGAAATAGCTTGCTGAGCCAACATAACAGCTTTTAGCCCGCTTCCGCACATTTTATTTATTGTGAGGCATTCTGTTTTTTGCGGTAAGCCGGCAAAAAGAGCCGCTTGTCTTGCTGGAGCCTGTCCTACGCCGGCAGATAGAACATTACCCATTATTACTTCATCAACCAGTTCAGGTTCAATTCCAGTTTCATCTAAGATATCTTTAATAACTATACTTCCTAATTGTGTTACTGAAAGAGAAGATAATTTCCCCAAAAATGAGCCTATCGGAGTTCTTTTTGCAGCAACAATAACTACCTTCTGCATTTTTCCCTCGAACAATATTTTTGACAAAAATAATTTAAGATTGATTAGAAGTTAATTCTACTTCGAATGACAAACAACACTTTAATTTTCCACATGGTCCGCTTAGTTTGCCCATTGAAGATAGCAAGTTTTGTTCGTTAGCTAATTGAGTAGTGATTTTTTTGAAATTATTTAAAAATGCCGAACAACAATATTCTCTTCCACATGTTCCCATTCCGCCTATTTTCTTCGCTTCATCTCTTACTCCTATTTGACGCAGTTCAATTCTCGTTTTGAAAATTGATGCGAGATGTTTTGCCATTTCTCTAAAGTCTACTCTTCCATCGGCAGTGTAAAAAAAGAAAAGTCTTTTTCTATCGAACTGAAAATGTATACTTACTAATTTCATGTCCAGATTGAATTTCTTAGCGCTGTCTTTAAATATATCAACCGCCTTTTGTTCGTCAGACCGGTTTTTAGTAACTCGTTCAAAATCATCTGGCTTTGCTTTCCGGATTGCTTTCGGAAGATATTCACCATATAAGCTCATATACTGACGTTTGATCTTAACAAATTCTCCCATCAATTTTACATGAGCAACTTCAAAAGAATCTTCAGTCTCAACAATTATTACATCACCAGGAATGATTTCTTCCTTTAGCTCCTGAGATATTTCACAAAAATGACAACCTAACAATCCTTCACAACTTGCTTCAATAATGTTACGGTTATCTATTGGAACTGCAATTTCGTATTCGATTCCGGTTGCAAAACAACCGCTTATATTAGAGTGGTTTCTATTCAACTTGTTGATTATTAATGATTGGAAGCAATTATTGCACGCGGATTCCGAGTGAACCAATGCCCTTGTTTCTACAGGCAATTCTGATTTAAGGAAAGATAAATCTATATAGTACACACTTATTTCCTCATTACGACAGAAGATAATTCAAATATAAGACATAGAGATATTATATTCAAGCTAACATTTCTATCGATTAGATCCCGGAGACTTTCAAGTCTCATGATCAGGTCATTAACATTAGTTTGAGAAAACCGTAAATTGAATTTTTCCAGCGTTTCCTCATATTTTTTGAAGTAATAATTGTCAATAGGTATCTTATTTTTTATTACATCGTTGAACCATTTTGATATCAAATCAATGATTATTTTTAGCGCTCCGGGGGATAAATTATCCGTTATTTCTTTCAATTCACTAAATGCGGTAAAATATCTCTTGCCGAGTGAGTATCTCAGTATGAATATTGTCTTTTCCAAAAGTTGATCGAAATCGTTCTCGATAAGTGTAATGGCTTTGTATATGGAACCGTCTGCAAAAAAAGCAATACTGCTTGAAGTATCATTATCAA
>CAZRIQ010000234.1:0-4818 GCA_964600175.1 uncultured Melioribacter sp.
TATTTTGTGTGAGTTGTACTTAATATATTCATTCAATTGACTGAAATCAATTTTAATTATTAAGAAAAGGATTGTGAGCTTTTTCATACCCGATTGTACTACTATCTCCATGACCGGCAAATATTTTTACATCGTCCGGCAGCTTGAACAGTTTCTCCTTAATCGATTTTATCAATTCATCGTAATCGCCTCCCCAAAGGTCGGTTCTCCCTATTCCCTCTTTGAATAAAATATCTCCCGTAATACAAATTTTCTCCGATGGAAAATAAATACAATATTCACCGGGAGAATGACCCGGCGTAAACAAATATTTTCCTTTTGTTTCACCTAATTCCAATTCAACATTTTCAGAAATAAAACTATCCGGTTTCGGCAGTTCTTTTAATTTCATCCCGTAATTAATCGCTTGTTTTTTCATCAAATCGAACATAAAAACATCTTTTTGAGGAGCGAAATATTCGCAGTTATATTTTTCTTTAATGAATCTGTTACCGAAAATGTGGTCGATATGGCAATGAGTGTTAATTAAATATTTTACAGAAAGAGAATTTGACTCGATGAAACTTACAATTTCATCTTCTTCTTTTTGATCTATGCAGCCCGGATCAATTACTGCAGCAGTTTTACTTTTTGAGTTCCAAATTATATATGTGTTCTCGTAGAAAGGATTGAAGATAAACCGTTTCACCTCGAGCATTACTTCTTCCTTTTGAAGTTCTTCTCAACTCGTTTCAATAATCCTTTTACGTAAGAATTATAATTATCTTTTGTTTCCTCAATCGAGTCGCCGCCGAATTTCTCGGTAAACCTGTTTGCTAAAACCAAACTTAACATTGATTCCCCGATTACAGCACAAGCGGGAACTGCGACAAAATCGCTCCGCTCTCTCCTGGCTTTCATTTCCTTCATTGTAGAAAGATCGACCGTTGTAATGGGAGACATTAAAGTTGCAATCGGTTTCATTGCCGCGCGAACAATAATAGGCAAACCGGTTGAAGTACCGCCTTCAATTCCGCCTGCTCTATTTGTTTTCCTATTAAGAGAATTATTTCTAAGAACAATTTCATCGTGCGATTGAGAGCCGAAAATTTCCGCACTTGAAAATCCTGTGCCGATTTCAACTCCCTTAACCGCATTTATCGACATAATTGAGTGAGCAATATCAGCATCTAATTTTGTATCGTAATGAACAAAACTTCCAAGACCAACCGGCACGCCGGTTGCGAAAACTATGAACGTTCCACCGAGCGTATCACCTTTTTTCTTCGCTAATTTGATTTTATTAATAATTCTTTCTTCTTGTGTAGTTTCAAGGACGCGAACCTGACTTTTATCAGCTTCCGCGCTTACTTTTTCGGCGTTCGATTTATATTTATTTGTGTACAAATCGTTAAGAAAATTTCTAGCCGGATAAACCCCGCCAATGCTTTCTACAAAACTTCCAACCGAGATGCCGAATTCCTTCAAGAATTTCCTTGCTATTGAACCTACCGCTACGCGAGCAGCGGTTTCTCTCGCACTCGATCTTTCGATGGAATTTCTAATATCGTTGAAATTGTATTTTGTAATTCCCACAAGATCGGCATGACCAGGACGCGGGACGGAAATTTTATCTGCTACGTTTTTGATCTTTTCAATACTCATTATTTCCATCCAGTTCTCCCAATCCTTATTTTTGATCATAATCGAAATTGGTGAACCGAGAGTTTTGCCATAACGAATACCGCTTAGAATTTCAGCCGTATCGGATTCAATTTTCATTCGTAGTCCCCTGCCGTAACCACCCTGTCTTCTTTTCAATTCTTTATTGATATAATTCGGATCAATTTCAAGATTGGAAGGAAAGCCCGATATAATTGCGGTCAAACCTTTTCCGTGTGACTCACCTGCAGTAAGATATTTTATCATAGTTTCACATGTTAATTTTTGGTACCGAAATATAAAAAAAAAGCGCTCTAATATTAGAGCGCTTCTCCTGGGAAGGATTTATGTTATTAGGGTATGTCTAGTCCTACAAATCTGGAATTACCTTGGTTATCAACAATTTTCAACAAAACTGCACTTCCCTTTTTTGATTCGACCATTTTTTTGAACTGTGCAACCGAATCAACCGGTTTCCTATCAACTTGAGTAACTACAGTATTTTCAGGAATTCTTTGGTTGTATGCTTTGCCGAATTCCTTAACGTCAGTGATTAATACACCATCTTTTACATCGTAGTCAGATTTATCTTGCGAGGTCAAGTTCCTTACAGTCATTCCGACATCATCGAGAGTTATTTCAGATTTATCCATATTCTCATCGACATCCGTACCTTTTTTATTCGATACAGCTATAGCGTTATTATCTTTATCTCTCGACTTAAGTGTTACATATCGGTCAATAGTTTTGCCGTTTCTAAATAATGTTAATTTAACTTGATCTCCTGCACGTTTTGTGGCAACGTAAGATTGTAATTCATTTGGTGCGTCGACTTCTTTACCATCGATTTTCAAAATTACATCGCCCGCTTGAATATCTTCTTTCGACGCAGAACCGTCTTTAACTATATCCTGAATCATTACACCTTTCGGTTCATCCAGGCCAACAGCTTTTGCTGTTTGCGCATCGACTTCGGAAATACTAACGCCAATATAGCCACGAGTAATTTTTCCGTTTGCAATTAAATCGTGCGCAACCGACTTTGCCATATTTATAGGTATCGCAAATCCATAACCAATGTAGCTTTGAGTCATGCCGTTTGTAGCTATGGCAGAATTAATACCTATAACAGCACCGTTTAAATCAACTAATGCGCCGCCACTGTTACCGGGATTAATCGCTGCATCGGTCTGGATATAATTTTCCACACCGTATCTATCTTTTATGATATTTATATTCCTGCCGGTTGCGCTCACAATTCCTGCAGTTACTGTCGATGCAAGTGAAAGCGGGTTCCCGATTGCCATTACCCATTGTCCGACTTTAATATCGTCGGAATTACCAAGATATGCCGTCGGCAAACCTGTTGCATTTATTTTAATTACTCCCAAATCCGTTAAAGGATCGGAACCGATTACCTTTGCATCGAATTGACGTTTGTCGAAAAGGGTAACGGAAACTTGTTCCGCATTTTCGACAACGTGGTTATTTGTTAAAATATATCCGTCCGGTGAAATAATAATTCCGCTTCCTGCACCTTGTTCTTCTTTTGGAATATTTTCCTTGAACGGGAAAAACCATTTGAATTCGTCGGGTACGGAATTTTTTACTTTACTAACTACGGTTATTTGAACAATTGACGGGGTTACTTTTTGTGCAACATTTATGAATGCATTATTGAATGCTTCTGTTTGAGGATCCATTTTCACAACCGGGGGTGTGCTGGCTCCTATTTGAATATCGGCATAACTCGGCTTTACCCAACCGAATCCGGAGACCAAAATCGCACCGAATACAATCCCGATTACTACCAGTGAAATAGTCCCAATGATACTTTTGCGCTGCATTTTATATACCTCCAAAGAATTTATTTTTTTTAATATAATTTGACTGACCTCAATCCCTTAAATTCGGGAACATTGTACATCAAAAATCTTTCTAGAAAGAAAATTATTTTGTTGAGATCGTCTTGTTCATACTTAATATTATTTTTGGAGCTTAGACAAACCAAAAAATTGAAAAGTTCCGCTTTGAAGTCGTAAAAAGTCAGCCGGTCGATTCTGCAATTACTACATAGGAATCCTTTTTCATAACTAAAAGAAACTTCCTTGCTGCTTTCCAATCTTTTACCGCATTCCGAGCATTTCTCCATGGGGATTTCATAACCAATTTCCTTTATGAAAAATAAAAAGTACTTGGCAAATAGAAATTTGGGATCGGTGGTAAGATCGTTCATCAGTTCTAATATTCTTATCGAGCCTTTAAATAGTTTTTCATGCGGTTCATTTTCAACCGTCAAGCTATGAAGTAATTCTATTACAGCCGAGGCATATTTTACCCTTTCAAAATCTTCGTTGATGCCGTGGAAATGCTTTATAAGATCGACCTCGCTGATTAATTGTATATCGCGCGTTTCCTTTCTGTAGAGTACAAGCTGAACGTGGTTAAAAACATCGATTATCATCCCGGTTTTAGATTTGGGTGATCTCGCCCCTTTAAGCATAGCCGATAATTTCCCGAAATCTTCGGTAAAGAAATGGGCAATTTTACTCGTATCACCGAAATTAATTTTGTTCAGCACAATAGCTGAAGTCTTTATCAGTTCAGACATTTTTAAAATTAAACGGAGGTAAATGCAAATCTTTTTCGGTTATTATCCCGGCAATAAGGGTGTTTGGAGTAACATCGAATGCAGGAGAATAAACATCGTAATCGTCTCTTGTTATTTGAACTCCTTTTATCCACGTAATTTCTTTTTTATTACGGAGTTCAATTTTGATATTCTTTCCTTCGGGACAATTTTTATCAATAGTGGATGTAGGGGCAGCAACATAGAAAGGAATTTTATGGTAACTACATAGAACAGCAAGACTATAAGTACCTATTTTGTTGGCAACATCACCGTTAGCGGCAATTCGATCTGCACCAACAACGACACAATCGATTTTACCTTGCTGCATTAAAAAAGCTGCGGTCGAGTCTGTATTGATTGTAAATGGGATTCCATATTTGTTTAACTCGAATGCGGTCAACCGGGAACCTTGAAGTAAAGGTCTCGTCTCATCTGAATAAACATGCTCTACGAGTCCGTTTTCAAATCCTTCTTTTATAACTTTGACCGCTGTCCCGCCTCCGCCTGTAGCAAGACTCCCGGCATTGCAATGAGTAAGTACATTT
>CAZRIQ010000235.1:0-4809 GCA_964600175.1 uncultured Melioribacter sp.
TAGAATCAGCCCAACCGGCGATCTTCAATTATTGGATAAATCATTAAACCGACCGAACGGAATTGCCTTTTCACCCGATGAAAAGAAATTATATGTAAGTGATACCGAAGTTCGAAAAATTTATATATGGGATGTAGTTGACGATTCATTATTAGAGAACAAGAAACAATTTGCAGTTATGAACGGGGTAGGCAGCGCAGACGGAATGACAATAGATGCAACCGGGCATATTTTCGAAGCCGGACCAATAGGTATTTGGATTTTCGATCCGGACGGAACCGTACTTGATACTATTCCTATTCCCGGTCAGACTACAAACTGCGGCTGGGGAGATGCGGACGGGAATACATTATACGTTACATCGGGCGATGCAGTTTACCGTTTTCAAAATCCTTATATTGGCACTAGTGTGCATGGGCAGAAGCAAGGAAGTGTTATCCCAAAACCGTATAAGCTAAATTACAATTATCCGAACCCGTTTAATCCCAGCACTATAATATCATACACAATAGCTAAACCCGGTTTTGTAAAACTAAATGTTTATGATGAACTAGGGCACGAGATTCAGACCCTTGTAAATGAATATCAGGAAGCGGATATTCATAAAGTAAATTTGGATGCAAGCAAACTTTCAAGCGGTGTTTATTTTTATAGACTCGTTGTAGATAATAATTTTTCCGAAACAAAAAAAATGATGCTAATTCGTTAAATAAATCTTTCAAACAATAGGGTATAATTATGGAAGAAAATAAAAAAAATAATTTAACAAACAATAAATTTTCACGAAGAAGATTTTTAAGAACGTTAGGTGCATCTACTGCCGGGATGCTTGTGGCTCCGTATATCAAGTCATCTAATATTTTTGCATACGGACACGAAAACAATGCTTCCTACTTAGCTAAAGTAGCAATAACCGAAGGAGACAATTACGAACGTTCTTTTATCAAACAAAAAGTACAGTATCTGTTCGAATTGATTGATGGTATTACCGACGTTGTGAAGAGCAGCAATAAAGTAGCTATCAAAATAAATTTAACCGGCGGTGGAGGTAAGCCGTTAAATATGTGGACAAATCCCGAAGTTCTAAGGGCGGTTGGCGAACTTGTAATAGACTGCGGCGTTAGCCCCGGTGACCTTTATATAGTTGAAGCTCTTTGGAATGATAATTCTTATAATAATAATGGATATCTTGATGTACAAAACAGTTTAGGCGCAAAAATGGTTGACCTAAATAAAACCGCACCTTACGATAACTTCATTCAAAAAGAAGTGGGTAATAATTATTATAACTTCAGCACTTTTACAATGAATCAGATTCTTGCCGATGTTGATGTATATATCTCAATTCCTAAAATGAAGCAGCACTATGAAGCCGGTGTAACATGTTCTCTAAAAAACCAGGTAGGAACTGTTCCTATGAGTATTTATGGAATCACGAATGATATGGGGCGTAGAGGAGCAATCCATCATCAAACAAGCACTGAATCATCAAAAAGTTATTTACCGCGTTCAATCTGTGATTTGAATAGGGCCCGCCCGGTTAACCTGGCTGTTATTGATGGTATTATAAACGCTAGAGGTGGAGAAGGAACGTGGAATGAAACTTTCCAAGAAGCAGAAGATCATGTGCTCTTGGCAGGTAAAGATCCGGTAGCTACGGATAGTGTTGCATCTTATTTTATGGGAAATGATCCTGAGGTGGAAAAGCTCCAATTACCGGACGGAACTGAATGCGATAGCTATCTTTATTTGCTCGGTCAAATGGGAGTCGGAATCAACAAAATGAGTGATATTGAAGTAGTAGGCGACGGTGCACATTTAATTACCTCTGTCCGTCCCAAATATGATGTTGTAATTCCAACAGATATTCAACTGCTGCAGAATTATCCTAATCCTTTTAATCCGGCAACATTGATAAAATTTTATTTACCTAAGAGTGAATCGGTTGAAATAAAAATCTATAATTCAATAGGACAGGAAATTGAAACACTTGTTAACGGAACGCTTCCGGCTGGACAGCATGATGTTTACTGGATGCCTAAAAATCTGTCGAGCGGAGTTTATATTTATAGTATGAGTGCAGGTAATTTTCATGATGCAAAGAAAATGATTTATCAAAAGTAATATATGGCAGTTGAGATGTATGGAGTAATTTTGTGAAAGAGAATCTTTTTCGACAGTCGGTTAGAAAAGCGTTCGATGAAAAGAGAAGACTTGTTGTACCTCTTGTAGGCTTTCCCGGTCTCAACATTACCGGGGGTACAATTAAATTAGCTCAGCAGAATTATAGCGAACATTTTAAAGTGTTGGATGCGATTGCGGAGGAATTTAAACCCGATGTAATTTTCCCATTAATGGATCTTTCGGTTGAAGCTAACGCACTGGGAAGGTACACTGTTTTCCCAAAAGAAGAGTCGGCAACCGTAGTAAGAGATGAATTTCATCTGAACGAATTGAAGTATGCCGAGAAAATAGATATATCGTGCGACATGCGGTTATTCGGATACGTAGAAACATTGAGGATGGTAAATGAGAAAACTTCTTCCTCAATATTGAGAGGAGCGTATGTTACTGGCCCATACACTCTTGCTGCGCTTCTAATGGGGGCGGACGATGCTGCTGCCGCAACAATTATGCGTCCCGACGAACTAAACGAAGTATGCGAGTTTACAACAAAGAAAATTCAAAGATATGTCGAGTTGTTGATTAGTGCCGGTGCACAAATTATCTGTATCCTCGAACCAAGTGCAGTTATGCTGGGACCGAAACAGTTTGAAAAATTCTCGAGTCAATTTGTTAAAGAAATTTGTGATAGCTGTAACGATTCAGGTGTTGCAAGTATTTATCATATCTGCGGGAACTCAATGCATCTTATAGAGAAAATGGTTGAAGCAGGTGTTTATGGTTTAAGTCTAGATTCGCCTGAAGCAGGTATTGATATTGTCGCAGCAGCTAAACGAATTCCGGAAGATGTAGCAGTTATTGGAAATGTTAGTCCAATCGGTGCGCTGCTTAATGGCAAGCCGGTAGATGTTGAACGTGATGTGCTTCATCTTCTTAATGTGATGGAACCTTATCCCAATTTTGTTCTAAGCACGGGGTGCGATCTCCCGCAAGAAGTATCTCTCGATAATATTCGAGCTTTTATGCAAACCGGACGTAAATATAAGATCACGAAAAATATAATAGTGGCAAATAACTAAATATTGCTGGAAGATATCTCTTTGGTATATGAACGTACATTTATAGAAGGATTCCTATCATGAAAAAATTTGTATTTGTTTTCCTCATTTTATTTATGAGTTGTTTGCAAATCATAGCTGAAGACGGTTATAGACTTTGGCTTCGTTATGATTTAATATCCAACACGAAAGTCTTAAGCAATTACAGGCAGTTAATTAATGGAGTTATGTTCGAAGGCAATTCGCCGACAATTAACGCTGCAAAAGAAGAACTACTGATGGGATTAAACGGTCTGCTTGGAGAGAAAATAGTAGTCACAAATAATATCGATGAAAATGGAATTATTTTAGCTGGCACACCTGATAATTCTCCTGTTGTTGCATCATTAAAAATAAAAGATAAGCTGCAGAATATTGGCGATGAAGGATATATAATTTTAAGTACTTCGATTGACAATAAGAATGTTATTGTTATAGCTGCAAACAAGGATGTTGGAGTGTTGTACGGTGTCTTTAATTTTTTACGACTGCTGCAAACTAATCAGAGTATTGAAAATTTGTCGGTTGAAAGTCGACCGAAAATTAAATTACGTCTTTTGGACCATTGGGATAATTTGGATCGTACTGTCGAACGCGGTTATGCCGGATTTTCAATTTGGGATTGGCACAAACTTCCAGACTATATTATACCGAGATATAAAGATTATGCAAGGGCAAACGCTTCGATCGGGATTAACGGTGCGGCTCTCACAAATGTAAATGCAAATGCACTTGTGTTGTCTCATAGATATCTTGTTAAAGCAGCCGCGTTGGCAGATGTATTTCGTCCGTATGGTATAAGAGTTTATCTAACGGCAAGATTCAGCGCACCGATAGAAATCGGTGGATTGAAAACAGCCGACCCGTTGGATCCTCAAGTTCAAAAATGGTGGAAAGATAAAGCGAAAGAAATTTATGATTTGATTCCGGACTTCGGCGGATTTCTTGTAAAAGCAAATTCGGAGGGACAGCCGGGTCCGCAAGATTACGGAAGAACACATGCGGACGGTGCAAACATGTTGGCAGATGCTTTAGAACCTTACAATGGGGTAGTAATGTGGCGTGCATTTGTTTACAGCAACACTTCCGAGGACCGCGCCAAGCAAGCTTACAACGAGTTTAAACCTTTGGATGGAAAATTTAGAAGCAATGTTCTAATACAAGCAAAGAACGGAGCGATTGACTTTCAGCCGCGTGAACCGTTTCATCCTTTATTCGGAGCTATACCGAAAACTTCTTTAATGGTTGAACTCCAAATTACAATGGAATATTTGGGACAGGGAACAAGCCTTGTCTATTTGGCACCGTTATTTAAAGAATGCCTTGAATCGGATACTTATGCAAAGGGAAAAGGATCGACGGTTGCAAAAGTTATAGACGGGACTTTGGAAGGACATACTTTAACCGGAATAGCCGGTATTGCTAATACCGGTACCGATAGAAATTGGACAAGCCATACTTTCGGTCAAGCAAGCTGGTATGTATTCGGGCGATTGGCATGGGATCACGAACTTACATCGAAACAAGTTGCAGAAGAATGGATACGAATGACATTTACAAACGATCCGTCGTTTATTAAACCCGTATT
>CAZRIQ010000236.1:0-4758 GCA_964600175.1 uncultured Melioribacter sp.
ATTCCCGCAAAAATTGCCGAATGTAGCCGTGTCATTGCTTGCTGCAGGTTGAAGAATAATAAAATTAGTTCTGCGCTGGCGTATGCGGCAAAAGTTTGTGGAATAGATGAATTTTATAATATTGGTGGTGCTCAAGCAATCGGGAAGATGGCTTACGGAACAAAAACAATAAAGAAAGTCGACAAAATTTTCGGTCCGGGAAATCAGTTCGTTACCGCTGCAAAAAGTCTGGTTAGTATTGATCCATCAGGATGTATGATTGACATGCCGGCGGGACCAAGCGAACTTTTAATCATTGCAGATGAAACTACAGATGCTTCCTTCGTTGCCGCCGATTTACTCTCCCAAGCCGAACACGGTGCCGACTCACAAGTGATTCTAATTACAAACAGTAAAAGATTGGCTCAAAAAGTTGCGGGTCAAATAAAAATCCAAGTTAAAAAACTACCAAGGCAAAAAATTGCTGAAGCGTGTTTGCAAACTTCCTTCATTCTAATTGTAGATAAAATTACTGAGGCGGTTGAACTTACTAATAAGTATGCACCAGAACACTTAATTCTTAACTTGAAAGACACAAAAAAAATTGCTAACAAAATAAAAAATGCGGGTTCGGTTTTTATCGGTGCATATTCAACCGAAAGTATAGGGGATTATGCTTCCGGTACGAACCACTCGCTTCCCACTTCAGGCTACTCAAAAGCAATCGGCGGAGTGAGCGTCGAGTCTTTCATGAAAGCGATAACGTTTCAAGAAATTTCAAGAAAGGGATTTGAGACAATTTCAGAAACGGTCATCAAACTTGCCGAACAGGAAAAACTTCAAGCACATGCAAACGCTGTAAAAATAAGGATACAAAAATGAACATCGAAAATTTAGTTCGGGATAATATTCGCAGATTAAAACCATATACATCTGCCAGGGAATCACACCTCCCTACCGAACATGAAACTATTCTGCTTGATGCAAATGAAAACGCTTACGGCAGCGTTGTAAATGACAACGGCTTAATGTTAAACAGGTATCCCGATCCGAATCACAGGGCTGTAAAAGAAAAATTGTCACAATACCTTGGCGTAAGTTCACAAAGAATTTTTATCGGGGTCGGCTCCGACGAAGTGATCGATTTGACCATAAGAATATTTTGCAATCCGCGGCAAGATGAAGTAATGATTTTCGCGCCTACTTACGGAATGTATGAAGTCGCATGCGAAACGAATGATGTCGATATTGTAAAGATCCCTTTGACAAAAGAGTTTCAAATTGATTTTGATACTGTGCGAAATTCTTTAAATGAAAAAGTCAAAGTCATATTTTTGTGTTCGCCCAACAATCCAACGTCCAATTTAATTGAGGCGAATTCGATTCTGCAGCTTGCGAAAGAAGTGAACGCAATCGTTGTTGTCGACCAAGCATATATGGATTTTGCACAAGAAGGAATTGATCTAATTAAAACGACAGAGATTAACAATCTAATTATACTTAGAACTTTCTCGAAAGCGTGGGGCTTGGCAGGAATAAGATGCGGCTATTGCGTCAGCAGTGAGGAAATAATTAAATATTTTTACAAAATTAAATTACCGTATAATCTTAATAAGCTCACTTCAGCAATGATAATCAAGGCTTTGAACAATGTTGATAAAAAAGAAAAATTACGTGATAAAATAATTTCTCAAAGAGAATTTCTAAAAGATGAGTTAAACAAAATCGGCGGTGTAAAGATAGTTTATCCGTCCGATGCAAACTTTTTATTGTTCGAGGTTGACGACCCTAAAGCAGTCTATTTGGCTTTAACTCAAAAAGGAATTGTCATTCGAGATAGAAGCAGCCAGGTTGCAAATTCTCTGCGCGTAACCGTCGGCACGGAAGAAGAAAACCAAAAATTCATTCAAGAATTGAAGAAATTACTATGAAAACACAAAATCGAAAAGCGAAATACGAAAGAAAGACAAAAGAAACGAGTATTAAAATTTCTATTAATCTTGACGGCTCTGGAAAGTTCAAGGTCAACACAGGCATCGGTTTTTTTGATCACATGCTCGAACAACTTGCCAAGCATTCGAATATCGATCTTGATCTAACAGCTAAAGGAGATTTAAATGTCGATGAGCATCACACAGTCGAAGATGTAGGTATTGCTCTCGGCGAAGCAATTGACAAAGCATTAAGCGACAAACGCGGCATCGCACGTTACGGATTTTTATTGCCGATGGACGACTCAATAACCGAATGTGCAATTGATCTGAGCGGGAGACCTTATCTCGTTTTCAAGTGTAAATTTCAAAGGGAATTTGTCGGTGACTTCCCTACCGAGTTAGCCAAAGAATTTTTCAAATCTCTTGCACAGGGAATGCGGGCAAACATTTATATCCAGACTTCCGGCGAAAATGATCATCACAAAATCGAATCGATGTTCAAGGCAATTGCAAAGTCTTTGAACGAAGCGTTAAAATACGATCCGCGGAATAGAAAAAGTCTGCCTTCTACAAAAGGAGTCTTATGATAGCTATAATTGACTACGGTGCTGGTAATGTTCAATCCGTTATCAACGCTCTTGAAGAGTTGAAAGCGGATTTTGTTGTTACAAACAGTCAAGACGAAATAAACAAGAGTGAAAAGATAATTTTCCCGGGCGTCGGCGAAGCATCATCTGCAATGGAAAATATCCGATTGAAAAATTTGGTTGATAAAGTAAGAAAATGTGAGAAACCTTTTTTCGGGATTTGTCTTGGGATGCAACTGCTGTGCGATCATTCCGACGAAGGAGATGTTTCATGTCTCGGCATTGTACCGGTTATTTCAAAGAAGTTTGATTCGTCGAAAATAAAAGTACCGCAGATGGGCTGGAATAGAGTTAATATTAAAAAAGAATCGAAGTTATTTGACGGAATTAAAGACGGTTCTTTTTTCTACTTTGCAAATTCATATTATGTGCCGGATAATGAATTTTCAATCGCATCGTGTAATTATGACGTGGAATTTTCAGCAGCAATACAAAGAAACAATTTTTACGGCGTACAGTTTCACCCGGAAAAATCCGGCGAAACCGGGATTAAATTATTCAAAAACTTTATCGAAAAATGTTAGCTATACCGGCAATTGATATTTACGATGGAAAAGTAGTTCGACTATTGAAAGGTGACTTTAATCAAGTCAAAATTTACAATGATAATCCAGTCGAGACGGCAAAAGTATATGCACAAAACCTGTTCCCGTGGATTCATATAGTTGATCTTTCAGCTTCGGTTAACGGCAACATTACCGTTAAAAATATCTTGAAGGAACTGAAAGACAGCACCAAACTTAAAATTCAATTTGGCGGCGGAATAAAGTCATACGAACAGGCAAAGTCAATTATTGAAAATGGAATCGATAGAATCATAATCGGTTCAATGTCCGTATCAAATAAAAGTGAATTTGAAAAAACAATCAATGATTTTGGAAGCGAGAAAATAGTCGCGGCTATTGATGTAGAAAACGAAATGGTTCTAATCAAAGGATGGACTCAAAACAGCAATATAAGTCTGTGGGACCACATCGATTACTGTTTGTCTATCGGGGTTAAATATTTTCTCTGTACCGACATCACAAAAGATGGTACACTCCGAGGACCGAGCACTGAATTCTACATGAAAATTTCGGAAAGATTCCCCCATGTCAATTTAATTGCATCCGGAGGCATCGGATCAATAAATGATTTGACGGAACTCGAAAAAATTAATATGTACGCTTGTGTTGTAGGCAAAGCAATTTACGAAAACAAAATAAAATTAGAAGAGTTAAAGAAATTTGTTAGCTAAAAGAATTATACCGTGTCTTGATGTAAAAGACGGAAGAGTTGTAAAAGGGACTAACTTTGTAAATCTGCAGGACAGCGGCTCGGCTGTTGATCTTGCTTATCGCTACTACAAAGAAGGCGCTGATGAGTTGGTCTTCCTCGATATTACCGCTACGGAAGAAAAAAGAAAAACTTTAATCGAACTCGTCAAAGAAGTCGGACGTGTAATTAGAATTCCTTTTACAGTCGGCGGTGGAATTTCCGCTTTGCGCGATATTGAAAACTTGTTGAACGCCGGTGCAGACAAAGTATCATTAAACTCGGCAATTGTTAGAAACCCTAACTTGATAAACGAAGCCTCAAAACAATTCGGAAGTCAGGCTGTCGTTGCTGCAATCGATATCAAAAAAACCGGTGATCGCTTAACCGTCTATATTAAAGGCGGCAAAGAACCCACAGAGCGCGAAGGATTAAGCTGGTGTAAGGAAGCTTTCGACCGCGGTGCCGGTGAAATTTTGTTAACGTCGATTGATCACGATGGAACACGCAAAGGATATAATGTTGACTTTTTGAAAATACTTGTTGAGTCGGTTTCAATACCGGTTATTGCAAGCGGCGGTGCAGGGAACATGGAACATTTCCTACAAGCTTTCGAAGAGGCAAATGTTGATGCGTGTCTCGCCGCCGGTTTGTTCCATTACAATGAAATGAAAATCAATGAACTAAAAAAATATCTCGCCGATAATAACATAAGGATCAGGTTATGATCGAAATAGATAAACTTAACTTTGATAAAGGAAACGGACTAATACCGGCAATTGTTGTCGATGAAACCACGGGACAGGTCCTGATGCTGGGATTTATGAACAAGGATTCCCTGCGCAAAACTTTGGAAACCAAGCTTGTGACTTTCTTCAGCAGAACGAGAAATGAGCTTTGGACGAAAGGAGAAACCTCCGGGAATTATCTTAAACTTGTTGACA
>CAZRIQ010000237.1:0-4752 GCA_964600175.1 uncultured Melioribacter sp.
AAGAGCTACAAGAATAGCTTTCCAAACAGTCATTGATTTTCTAGATAAAAATATATCCGTAGAGAAAGTTTATTTCGTGTGTTTTGGCGGAAGTTCTTTCCAAACTTATAGAGAGATCCTTAAAGAGTTCCTTCAATAATAACCTATCTTAGGAATAGTATCGTTATCCCGCCAACGGCTATCATTGCTCCTACGATAGAAATCCACGACAATTTTTCTTTGTAATAATATTTCACCATCGGCAGCATTATAATAGGAACAGTAGCCATCAAAGTAGAGGCAATTCCGACTTTCGCATTCGCAACCGAAATGAGACTTAATGTTATTCCAAGGAAGGGACCAAATACCGATCCAATCAAAGTATAAATAAATGCTTTTCTTTTTCCTTTAAATACCGCAAATGGATTTATCATTCTTTTTGCCATCAACACCAAAGGATAGATAAAAACTATTGAAGAAACGACTCTTACAAAAGCCGCTAAAAATCCATTAATACTGCTTTCATTAAATGCTTGCTTTGCAAATATAAGTCCGCCAGCCTGCCCGGCAGCACCGATCACCGAGTATATTACTCCAATAATACTTATGGTATGTTTCGAACCAGATTTTTCTTCTCTTTGTAGAACTACAATAGCGATACCAAAAACCGTTATGAACATACCGACGATGCCAATCCCGGAAATAATTTCGCCGAGAAATACATAAGCTAAAATCGCAGACATGCCTGGCACCAAAGCCATAATAAGCATGCTTAGTCTTGCACCAATATATTGGAACGATTTGAATAAGAATGTATCGCCAATTACCAATCCTACAAATCCGCTAAGAATCAGGCTAATTGTTTGTGATGATGAAATATTCAAGTTCGTGCTAAATAAGAGAAGCGTAATAAGAAGGAGTCCGGCAGCTAAAATTAGTCTGGTTATATTAACAAAAAGAGAACCGACCCTTATTGTCGCTTCGGTAAATACGATAGCAGTTGTAGACCAAAGAAGTGCTGTTAATAGTGCAGCTATTTCGCCGAGGTATGGCATCGAACATTTATAATTGTGAATTGATTATCTAAAATAACCCGGTTGGATTGAAGATTACAAATAAAACTTACTTAGATACCCGGTCTTTTGGCTATTGAAAATTATCTCACAATAATTAAAATATAAGAGGGCAATTATGCCCTCTTCAACTCATGACTTTTTGGCACCAAACATTTTGTTAACTAAAATCATGCTTGGACAAATACCGATAAGACCGGCTAAAACAAACAATGCTGCCGGGACATAAAGCAGCCAGTGAACATTGGAAAATCCTGTTAGGTAAATACCTAACCATAAAAGAATTCCCAACAAAATAAACCATACTCTCATTGGAGTTGCTAAACGTTGCATATTAAACTCCTTTAATAAATTTAAGCTCAACAGCCTATAAAAGAGTTAGTTAATCCCCATATTTAAATTACTAATAAGAAAAACATAATTTCAATAAGTCATTTTAAAAAGAGTCATCTCAAATGAACATGATTACCGGAAAATAAAAAAGCGCCCATAAAGGCGCTTTCAATTTCATCATATGAATATGAACAATTATTCAATTGTATAATTAACCGCTTCAATTCCTAAGAATTTTGCTGTCGTATCCAATTCTTCTTCAATTCTTAAAAGTTGATTGTATTTTGAAATTCTGTCAGTCCTGCTTGCAGAACCGGTTTTAATTTGACCTGCGTTCGTTGCAACTGCAATATCTGCAATTGTAGTATCTTCAGTTTCACCGGAACGGTGACTTATAACCGAAGTGTAACCGGCACTCTTTGCCATTTCAATCGCTTCGAGCGTTTCTGTCAAAGTACCTATTTGATTAACTTTTATAAGAATAGAATTAGCAATTCCTTTTTCAATTCCGGTTGCAAGTCTTTCAGTATTGGTTACAAATAAATCGTCTCCGACCAACTGAAGTTTGTTCCCCACTTTATCCGTAATCAATTTCCAACCGTCCCAGTCATCCTCAGCTAACACATCTTCGAGAGAAATTATAGGATACTGTTTCGCCCAATTGATCCAGAAGTCAACCATCTTCTCGATCGGAATTTCTTTATCCGGTGCCGACTTGAAGAAATGATAAGCATTTTTTTCTTTGAGGAAGAATTCACTGGCAGCCGGATCGAGTGCGAGGCAAATATCCTTACCTGATTTATAACCGGCTTTTTCAACTGCTTCAAGAATTACTTCCAATGCTTCATCGTTTGATTTTAAATTCGGTGCAAAACCACCTTCATCTCCTACTGCAGTGTTGTACCCTTTTTTCTTCAATACAGATTTAAGTGTGTGAAATACTTCCGCGCCCATTCTTAAAGCTTCCGCAAAATTTGGTGCGCCGACCGGCATAATCATAAATTCCTGGAAGTCAACATTATTATCGGCATGTTTTCCGCCGTTGAGAATGTTCATCATAGGAACAGGAAGCGTTCTTGCATTTGTACCCCCGATGTAACGGTATAACGGAAGTCCCAATGCTTCTGCAGATGCTTTAGCACAAGCTAAAGAAACACCAAGTATTGCGTTGGCACCAAGTTCCGATTTGTTCGGAGTGCCATCTAATTGGCAAAGCATGTTATCTATTGCAACCTGATCCGTGGCGTCAAAATCAATCAGTTCGTCGGCTATCTTATTGTTTACATTCTCGACCGCCTTTAAAACTCCTTTACCCATATAACGGGATTTGTCGCCGTCCCTAAGTTCAACAGCTTCATGTTCCCCGGTAGAAGCTCCGCTGGGAACAGCCGCTCTTCCAAAGATTCCTGATTCAAGTGTAACCTCAACTTCAATTGTAGGATTTCCCCGTGAATCCAGTATCTCTCTCGCCCATACATCAACAATAGTGGTCATTTTTAACTCCTGAATAGTTGTAATTTTTGATTCAAAACTTATCAAAAAAGACATGGAAATTCAATTTAAAGAACCGAAATGATAAGTCCTGAATTGTTGATATATTTGTACAATTGATTAAAAAAAATGAGCAGGTATGTTAAGATGTCTATACATAATATATTAATATTACTGTTGATAGGTGTTTTATCCGGTACCGTAAGTGGTCTTACTGGCATCGGCGGGGGAATAATTGTAATTCCAATGCTTGTCTTTTTCTTGGGTTATTCGCAACAATTTGCACAGGGAACTGCTTTAGCTATGTTACTGCCACCAATCGGTCTTTTGGCAGTTATAAACTACAGCAAGCTTGATTTAGTCGACTTCAAAGCTGCAGTAATTATGGTTTTGACATTTATGATAGGAAGTTATTTTTCTTCTAAATTTGCTGTAAAAATACCCACAGCTATTTTGCAAAAAATATTTGCAATATTTTTATTTGCTATTTCACTTTATATATTTTTCAAAAAATAATTTTCCCTGCCCCCGTAGCTCAGCAGGATAGAGCAGCAGTTTCCTAAACTGTTGGTCGGAGGTTCGAATCCTCTCGGGGGTACAGCTCTGATTTTTCTATTTTCTTTTTATACAGTTTTCTAAACTGTTGATGGGAGGTTCTTCCGTAGGAATCCCTTCGGGAGAATCCTCTCGGGGGTACATTTCTGTTTTTCTCTTTCCCTTTTATGTAGTTTCATAAACTGTTAGTCGGAGATTAACCTAAGACTGATGTGTTTTTTATCACTAAGTAATACCTTCGTTAAGAAAGATCACTAAAAGGAATTGTCCGGACTTTGGTTGAATTTATGCGGGTATTTCTTTCCGTCCAGAATATTTTCACGCCGTATTATCTTTTATTAACAAATAATTTCAATGAAAATTTCTTGTTGCTGTATCCTAAATTTTGTATAATACGTATCAATATCCTCGATAATGGAGTAAAAATGAAACGATTAATGACAGCTATTATCTTTGCTTTAGTTGACATAGTTTGTTTCTTACAAGGCAGCGTCATCGTTGCTTATGCACTTTTCCATTTTAATTACAAAATGGAAATAGTTAGGGGAGATAGTTATAATGCGCTTGAGGGAACAAATGTTCCAATAGCAATTGGGGGATATTATTACTACCAGGATTCTTACATTAAAATAGCATTGATTGGAATAGCTCTGATTATCACCGGCTTTCTTATGAGAAGTTGGAGAAAGAATTTCTAAAAATTGACCCTCTTCCCTGGTAAACAAACTCGAAAATTTCACTTTTATTCAGATAGAACTATATTTGAAAGTCTTAGAATTGCGAAATTATTTCAATTCCTTACTTACAAAACATATTAATTTAGAAGATATTTCCAGATATTATATTTTTCTATTCATAACCTAAAGGAGGGCTAATGGAAAAAAGGAATACCAAGAAACTGTCAGCATTCATTGTAGTGATAATGCTCTTTGGAAGCATAACTATGAATGCACAATTTAGGGATTATGGGGTAAAGGGAGGATTCCAATTAAACGGGGTCTTATCTGCAACAGAATTTGAAAACGATAACGGACTGGCATTGAAATCGTTTTTGTTCAGGGGTCTTGTAAGGTTGGAATTATCGGATCTATTCCAGGCCGAGCTAAGTGCCGGTTACGGACAATTAAAAGGTGATGACTACAACGGTGGTTCCTATGCAACATCAATCATCCCGCTTGAAGCAAGACTTTTAATCACACCGTTCGAACTCGAAGATATTAATCCTTACTTCTATGCCGGGTTTGGCGCTTTAAGTTACAACGTTAACACAAAACCCAAATCAATTTCTCCTGATCCTTCCATTGAAGCAAGCGGCTGGACA
>CAZRIQ010000238.1:0-4721 GCA_964600175.1 uncultured Melioribacter sp.
AAATTTTCCTCTATTCGATTTTGCAAAGTTTTGAACTGCCGGATATCTTAAATTTTTTTTCCTCCCGGCACATAAATTATTCTTGATTGCATATTTTTTTTTAATATATATAATGAATGCAGAAGAATTAAATGAGAGAATAATAGAACTTCTGAAATCGCCGGACAATATACAGGAGTGTGCCGATCTCGCATCACCCGAAGAGAATTGGAAAAAGATTGACAAAAATATTCAAGTTCCACGTTATATCGGGTTAAGAGAGGAAGATTGTCCCTCTTGTTTCGACCCGATAAGATTAATCTTCGATAAGTTTTCAACCCTTAATGATGAGATTAAATTAATTTGCCCTCACTGCAAAGCAAATTTAATCTGTAAACTGGAATACACAGGTTATACGAGTGATATATATTTAGAAGAAGACGAGTAATGTTTACAAAAAAACTATTAGCGCTAAGTATCGGAATGTCAACTTCCGCTTTATTTTTCTTCTTTCTGTTTACTTTTATAGAAATGCTTTCTGTTCCGGTGTGTGTTTATTCCCAAGTTGAAAAAGAAAAGGAGGTAAATAAATTTATGTCTTCCGATTCATCAAAGATAAATGAAGTTGTTTACAAGCAAGGGAAAGGATTTTTAGCTTATGATAAAGAAGGAAATGAACTTTTTGAAATATTCCCATTTGACAACGGTCCGGATTACCCGTCCGAAGGTTTGTTCAGGATTATTGAGAACAAAAAAATCGGTTATGCGGACGAGATGGGAAACATTGTAATAAAGCCGCAATTTGACGCAGCACTCCCCTTAAAAAACGGGATGGCAGCATTCTGCGAAGGATGTATAGAAAAAATTGAGGGTGAACATAAAATTTGGGAAGGCGGGAAGTGGGGATTTATAAATCGTTCGGGAGAGATTGTAATTCCGGCAATGTACGACCGTGTTATTGAACAATTCGAAAAGGGGATTGCAAAAGTAGAATATGAAGGTTCTGTTGTTTTAATAGATATAAAGGGCAGCCGGGTAAAACCGGATAATTTAAAATACAACAGTTGGATTGATTTGCTGGGACGCTCGGCTCAACTAATTGCAAAACTGTTTTTCGGGAATAATATTCGTGTTGACTTATCTTGGCAAAGCAATGATAAATTTATTTTTTCATCAAAAGAAAATACCGGCTATTACAAAATTATAATTTCCAGGGGCGGGAATAGTATGCTGCTCGAGTATGATATTATTCCGTGGCAAGATTTTGGCATTGCCGGGGAACTAGACTCGCTGGGGAATTTAACTACTTTTTATAAATTGATTACCGTTACCGATTATGCAGTGACTTATGCAGTTGTAAATCCGGCAGGGTTCACTAAACAATACAAAGAAACAATTGAAGAATTTCATAAAATATTAGAAGAGGCAATTGAAAAAGAAAAAAATAATCAACTGCAGGAAGAAGAATTAAATTTACCGGATAACGTTAGGGTTATTTCAAACAAAGTTTACAACAACTATGTTGATTTACAGATAGCATTACCCGGAAGTATGCTGCCGCAAGATTCTGTTTGGAAGAAAATTTGCAAAGGAAGAATGTTGTACTTGCAAATTGTACCGGACGTTGGTGAAATTAAAAAACGATGGGTTAAAACCATCGATTCACGTGAAGATCCGTATTATACATCAGTTGAGGACGGACTGCTGAAATGTTTTGCCGATGCGTTGGATGAAGCATATAATTCTCCGGCATCCAGAAATAAAATGTTCGAAAAAACTAAGTTGGAAATGAGAGAACTGTTTTCTGCTGCAAACAGTTATGTGAATTTCTTATATGATAAATATGAAGAACGATTGAAGAGATGGTTATTCATTAAAGAAGCTGTATCTATTTATCCTACCATAGAAAATATTTTCGGAGATTATCAGCCAAAACGAACGCCGGATACAATCTTAGATTATATGCCGTCGTTAAGTGAAGAGGTAGAAAAAATTCCTAATGCAGATTTGCAGAATTATTCTGCTCTATTTCACCTATTGAAGTTTTACCAGGAAGGTGCGAAAAGAGAACCCGGGCACTGGGAGGATGGGAATATGATTCTCGGTGCAAACCCGCGAGAATATCGTCCTTCCAAAAATGAATTGCTGGCTTCCGAAGTAGGCGATAGATTGGCACAAATAATAAATGACAATCCAAAAGAAAAAATAGTTGAATCATTTGAGCGCGAGAAATTGAATCCTGTCGATGTTGAATACACGCGTTTTACGTTTACCCATGCGGATGTAATGGGTTCGGGGAGATTTTTTTATGTACATACTTCGGAGAAAATAAAACTAAGTCCGGGAAAAACAGAGTAGCGAAAAATGGGATACAAATTTAGACTGGTTCTATATTATTTGAATTGGGGAATTATTGTGCTATCATTTACCGGGATAATTTCTTCAATAATCATGATGATTATTGAAAGTGACGAACAGGATGAATGGCTGACGAACGGTTTAATTTTTGTAATACTTTTTGTTTTCTTTGCATTCATTTATATAATTAGAAAAAGTAAACTACCTGCAGCAGGGAAGGATTATCATTAGGAAATTCTATGTTTAACGAAGAAGAGATTCATGAAATAGTTAAGCGGAAGATTGAAGCGGATGAAAAGTTAGGTGAACAAACCGGGGGAAGCAGTCACTTAAGTTATGTTAGTTATGTACTGAACAATGTAAAAACCAAACAACTGAGCGATGAAAAAATCGAAATCCAATACAAGTACAAAATTTTTATCGAAAGCGAGTTTACAGTGTACCCCGATAATCCCCCAATGGAATATCCTAAAACAAAAGTTATTGTAGTTGATAAAAACAAGAAAATAATTTCAGATAATGAAAATGAATGATGACTCAATTGACGATAATGTTTTAAAAGATTGGGAAGAGATGCAATTACGGATAAATCATTATCTCGGAGAAATTCTGCTTAAAATAGAATGGCATTACGGCGATTGCCGTGCACCTTTTCGTTATCCCCCGAGTTATAATTTAGTTAGTCATAAAGATAAAACTATTGAATATATATGTACTATAAAACTTGATTTAGGTGGAGATGAGTCTCTCCGGTTCAGTTCATATAATCCTGAAGAATTATATAAAAAGATTAAAGAAGATATTGATGAGAAATATGCTGTGAAGTAAATTATACAATCAGTGGATTTTCTTACTGCATATTTTTATATGTCAGGTTGTTCATTCTCAGGCTGAGGGATTTTATCTGGCTGTACGTTTTCGGGTACTGTAATTTCTTCATTTTTTGTGTTCACTATAGGAAATGAGGGAAGAGGTCTGGAGAAAGCGTATCCAACAATTTTATCAAGTGTTTCACCGAATGTTAAACCAAGCTTTTCAGCCGACTCCATGAAAGATACCCCTTCGGTTAAATCGGGATTTGGATTTACTTCAAGAACGTATACTTTATTGTCCGGTGTTAAACGGATGTCGAGACGTGCATAATCACGGCAGCCGGTAATTTTATATGCTTCAAGTGCAGCTTCTTTAACTTTCTTTTCGGCACGCTTGGTCAAATTTGCCGGACAGATGGAATGTATACGATGAAATTCTTCTTTTAACGGATTCCATTTCGCTTCATAGCTGATAATGTTCGGATGATCTTTAGGAAGTCCGGAAAAGTCAAATTCGATTATAGGCAGCACTTCCGGCGGATCGTTCCCTAGAATTGATACATGCAGTTCGCGTCCTTCGATATATTCTTCAATTAGAATCGGCGGTGCATATTCTTTAAACATTTTTTCAACTCTTTCCGTAAGGTATTCCATATTATATACTACGGAGTTTTTGTCGACGCCCGAACTTGCATCTTCGCGCGCCGGTTTTACTATCATCGGGTAGTGAAGACCGTGCCGCCTCGGTATCCGATGTTCCGTTAGAAGACGGTATCGCGGGGTTGGAACATTGTTGGCGAGAAGTAACTGTTTAGTCATTCCTTTGCGTAGGCATAGTGCAAGTGTAAAAGGAGGAGAACCGGTATAGCGCACACCGTAAAGTGTAAGTAACCCGGTAATTAAATATTCCAATTTCGGATCGTCTCTAAAAAATTCTATTAGATTGAAAACAACATCGGGAGGATTTTTACGAAATAAGTCGATGAGTGTTTGTATGTCTTCTTTTATATTGACAGTGAAGGCATCGTATCCTTGATCTCTAAGAGCTTCCACAATTGCTTCGTATTCTTCTATTACGGTCGCAACTTTAATATCATACTCCGGTTCGAAACCGAGTGTACTTGGATCTATAGTACGTATTTTCTCATATACATCATCTCCCACATGGTTGTATATGACTGCAACACTTATTTTCTTCTCTTTCAGCATCGAATTACCTTTATTTTGAAAGCCGCATAGAAAGTTAGTACAGCTTTTTAACACAGACAAGTTATTTCTTGTATAAAATAATACAGGGAAATAGGGGAACGCAATTTTTTACAACTTAAGATTATCTATGCTCCGCAACTCACCAATTTTCCATCTCTTAGCATGGAAAGTGTTATTTTCCGAAAAAATAAATTAAACTGCGTAAACATTTTTGAAACAGGTAAAGTCTAATCATTTAGAATACGGAGTGATTATTGGATAGAGATGCAGAACTAATTGAGCGTGCGCGCGACGGTGATCTCACTGCATTCAAAGAGCTGGTAACGGAACATAAAAAAAACGTTTATTACCTTGCTTTTAGTT
>CAZRIQ010000239.1:0-4710 GCA_964600175.1 uncultured Melioribacter sp.
TTCTAAGGCTGGCAGAGCAACTTTCTGATCATCATTTTTACCTGGTCCTGAATGATGGGATCAACTAAAGTAACCGAAAAAGTTTTTACGTTAGTTAATGTACCGTTGAGATTTACACTTTCCTTTTCCTTCAGAGTGCCTTCGAGCCGGTAATCATTAACATCCGTTTTATAAATCTTAGCTTCGACAATTTCGTTCTTATCTAGAAATTTTTGATAAATATCATAAGTAATTTCAACTGTGCTGGAAGAACTTGTTCTCATAAATTGCATTACTATTACTGCAGCAATTATAACCGCACCCCAACTGAAGACAGTCCTTATAACTTTCGACCAGTCAAAATCACCGTCGGGTTTCTGCGGGGAGCCCGAACCTTTTTTATTCTGTTTCTGTTGTCCGAATCCGTTCGGTCCTTCAGCCATATCCCATTTATGTAAATTGAATCTCATATAAAATATCCTTTACTCACTTAAAACGTAGATTGACCTCAAATTTCGATACTTCTGAGCATAATCGAGTCCGTATCCTATCACAAATTTGTTTGAGATTTTGAAGCCAATATAATCAATTTTGACTTTATATTTTAAACTCTCGGGTTTTAACAGCAGCGTTACAACCTTCATACTTGCGGGTTTATGCTCTTTTATCAATTCTTCAATGTATTTAATCGACAGCCCGGAATCGACAATATCTTCAACAATTATTATATGCCGGTCTTTTATGTCCGCGTTCAATTCTTTGATCATCCTGACCCTGCCGGACGAAATTTTCGCGTCGCCGTAACTCGATAGTTTGAAGAAATCCATCTCGCAATTAATATCAATATTTTTCATCAAATCCGACATAAAAATAAACGCACCGTTCAAAACCCCGATGAAAATAGGCAGTTTGGTTTTATATTCCTCGGAAATCTCGGCACCCATTTCCGCAATTCTCTTCTGAATTTCTTCCTCAGTTAAAAGGGAGACAAATTTTTCATCACCAATAAAGAGTTCTTTTTGACCCGGTGTTATGTCGTGCATAATTTAATTACCCGCTTAGTGTTATCGTTAATTTTGAATCGATCGTCTATCCTTAAACCTACAACCCATACAATATTGTTCCTATTCGTTAAAACCATTTTGTCTCTTTTTTCTTTTGAAGCCGTCTTTTGCTCGTTAAGAAAATCTGAGACTTTCTTGAAGCCTTTCATACCGAGCGGAATAAATTTATCGCCCGGTTTCCATTTACGTAATATAAATATATCGTTCAGACTATCTCCAGAAATAAATTCCGTCTTACCATTAGATGTGAATTTACCCCGAAAGGTTTTAACTCTCTCCAAAGAAATTTTTTCTCCGTTAAAATTAACCGTCTGTCCCACTTTCACATTTGTACTTACGCTAGACATATTTTCTAATTTATAGATTACAATTTTATCCCGTTCCCGTATTGCCGAATATCCTTTACTCAAATTGATTTTTCTGCCGGTTTGTTTATCCAGGATTGAGAGAATAACTTCATAAATATTATAAGAAAATTCAATTTTCAACCGATCTGTAAACAAGTGTTTTAGAATCTGACCAAGCGCTTCCCTATTTACCTCATCTAAAATTTTCAAATCGATTGAAACGGATTCTCTTCCGACAACAATATACTTCTCTTTTAATCTCTTAAGCATCGAGTCAAAAAGCTTCAAATTCTCTTCTATAATTTTACCGTTTCTTAACAATGCAGTTTCGTACGACTTATTAATTTTACTTTTGATCAACGGAGAAATATTATGCCTGATAAAATTCCGCTTGTAGTCGTCGGCAAGGTTGGAACTATCTATTCTATACTCAATCTTATTTTTAGTAAGATACTGAAGAATTTCATTTTTACTTAGACACAAAACCGGTCTGATTATATTTTCACGTTTTACCGGGATGCCGGTGAGTCCGGTTAATCCCGTGCCGGTAAACAGGTTCAAGAGAATTGTTTCTGCGTTGTCATCGAGGTTGTGTGCAGTAGCAATCTTGTTGAAGTAATTTTTCGATGCATATTCTGTCAATCTATCATAGCGCAACTCTCTTGCCGCTTCTTCGATAGAAATCTTCTTTGTCTTCGATAAACTACGAACGTTAACTCTTGCAGAACCAAAATTGTTCTTCCATACTTTACAGATTTTCTTGCAGAATTCTTCATCGGCGTCGGATTCTTTTCCTCTCAATTTATGGTTAACATGGAAGGTGCCGATTTTAATTCCGAATTTCTTTTTATACTTGTTAAGAAAGTGAAGCATAAAAACGGAATCCGGTCCACCGCTCAAAGCGACTAGGATTTTATCGCCCTTTTCAATCAGCCTGTTAGCGGTGATGAACTTAATTACTTTCTGTTCGGTTCCTTTCATTTGCACACTTTGGTCGAATAAGAATTGTATGGAAGAGGATAAGAAAATTTATTCAATGAAAAATTAGTCTACCGATAAAACTTCGAACTTAATTACGCCAGCGGGGACTTTCGCTTCTACAACCTGCCCGGTTTTTACACCCATTAAAGCCTGACCGACCGGTGATGTTATAGAAATTTTCCCTTTTTCAAGATTGGCTTCTTCCGGTGAAACAAGCATATACTTGAATTTCTTTTTGTTATTCAAATTCACTACTTCAAGCGTAGAAAGAATATGAGCCTGGCCCCTAGGCATGGCGGACAAATCCACTAACCGCGCCCTTGAAAGTACATCTTCAAGTTTGCTTATTCTAAGCTCCAGCAAACCCTGTTCTTCTTTAGCAGCATCGTATTCGGCATTCTCTGAAAGATCACCGTGCGATCGGGCTTCTGCAATTCTTTCAGCCATTTTTTTACGCCCGTTGCCCTTAAGTTCGGCCAGGTCCTTTTCAAGTTCATGCATTCTTTCTTTGCTCAAATAGACAAAATTACTCACTATTACACCCCTTTAGTGGATATAAAAAAAATTGCCACCGTCCGTCAAAAATAGGACAGTGGCAACGAAAACATAATGATTTTCACTCAAGTATGCAATAATACTCTGAAAACTAAGATGAAATCACTTCGTCAATTCTGCAAACCATACGAAAATCACAGAATCTGCAGACCTTTTCTTCTCTTTTTTCTAGAGTGGAGAGGTTGAATTTTCCTTCTGAAATATTTTGAATGTAATTCTTAATATGATGGAGAGACATAATGATTAATTGCTCTGTTGTTCTATTGTTGTTTGGCCGAGTTGTTGTTTTTTCATCAATATGTAAATTTTTGATTGAGATTGGTTTTCTTCCGAAATCTCCGTCCGAATATTTCAACGAGTAGATCACCATTTCATCCGGGGAATAATTTTTGTTGAACTTCTTTTTAAGCAACTCCCCGGCAGCATAAAGATAAACAGGAAGCTGAAGTGAAATACCCTTAACCAAATCTTCTCCCGTTGGTCTCTTGCCGGAAAGTTTATAATCGACTATGGCAAACTCTTGTGTATCGTTATCTATCTCTATTCTGTCTATCTTACCGCGAAGTTTTGTATCATCTATCTGAATTGCCTCGATGTCACTCAAAACCTGGTCGGAACCTTCCTTCCCGACTTTGCCAAAACTCACTTCAAAAAAGGACGGTTTAAAGTTTCCCGCATAACTTTTTTCTTCTTCAAGAAATTTGTATAGAACAGAATCTTCCCACCTTCCGTTAAATCCCAGAATCTTTTCTTTTTCATAAAATGTTACAGGTGAGTTGAAAGAAGCGGAATCAACTTTCCGATGTGCAACCTCGTACATAATTTTTGATGCCTCATCAAACACTTCTTCACTGCAGTTTGCCAAGACTAAATTTCTATCTCTAACTTCCGTATAAAACTCAAACAAGATAGAATGCAGAAGACTTCCCATCTCAAGGGCTTCTATTTCTTCCGTCGGTTCTTCCGTTACTTCAACATTTAGAATTCTCTCCATGAAAAACTTGAACGGACATTTCGCGTAAGTCTCTAATTGCGAAATCGAATATTCTTTGTCTCTATAGGATTCCAATTTATTCTTAATCAATTCATGGTTAAGATCCACATCTTCTGCAGTAAGATAACCTGTGTGTAGGTCGGGGTCGAAAGGGTTTTCAACCCGCTGTTTCTCAATTGAAATTGCTTTCTCCAAGTCATCAATTTTTATACTCAAAGATTTGGCTTCGTCATTGTAATAACTTTTTGAAATTACAGCTCCGGCGGTTCCAATTTCTCGCAACAATTCCTGTTTATTATAAATTATTGCCATAAAATCATCTTCGGCTTTTCTTTCAACATCCAGAATATCTTCAAAGTCTTTTAGAAAAGTCGAAACGGAAAGCTCTTTGGTAGCTTCGCTCGAAGGAACCGATAAATATAAGCCTTTCGTCCAGCAGCAAATCGCCTGGTAAAACCTGAATCTTTCTTCTGTTTGATGCGTATTTGCCTGTTTCAAATAAGAACCGGAAAAGAATATTTCGGGATTATACCTTGTTGGGAAATCGCCGTCGCACATTCCGCCTATAAACAAATAATCAAACTCAAGCCCTCGAATTTCTTCCAACGTCGTAACTAAAACTCCGTAATTCGATTTTTCCTTTACATTAAACCTCGCCCTTCCGCATGCAGTCCTAATTTGATCAAGATAAAACGATAGAGAATATTTCTTGTCCGCTCCCTCTTCATCTCGAATAAGATCGAGAATCTCATAGATCGTTTCAAAAAATATAGATACTGCTTTAATATTC
>CAZRIQ010000240.1:0-4680 GCA_964600175.1 uncultured Melioribacter sp.
CTGCCCGAAAGGATAGAGATAATGAGGACCATCTTTCTTCGCCTCGTATTGCTTCTCAAAAAATTTATAATTATCCATTCCAAAAGCAATGTGTGCGGCAGCGTAATCAAAGTATTTTTTATCACCCAGGAAATCCGATAAATCAACTAATGCCATATTTAATACACCGTCGGTATAATGCCATTCTCCAAATGGACTTGAAAATTTTATTTTTGCACCTTCAGGAATATCCTTTGTGGATTTATAAATTTCCCCGGTATTAACATCCTTGAAACTCAACTCGCCATGTTCAAGAATATAATCCGCAACTCTTCTTACGACTAATTCGTCAACATCGCTGCTTTGTGAGTATGTAATTGCAGTTAATAAAAAGATTAATAAAAAAATTATGATATGTTTCACTGCTTTTACTCCTTTTCTATATTAATATAATGTTAAATCATTCATAACAAACTATACTACCGCCCAAATCGAAACAAGTTCAAGAAAACCCGACTCAGACAATTTTTTGTTTATATGCTATTCATCTTCGTTAATAACTACAGCCTGATCCCTGTCAGGATGTGCAGCTTCGCCTTTAAAATTTTCAATCTTAAGATCAGTTACATCATGTCCTAAAATAGCATTCGTAAAATAATCAGGAATATTATCACCCCAACTTACACTGCAATTCATCAACACAACCTGGTCGCTGAAACTAATATAAATACCGGGATTGTCATGCGGCTCAATTTCTTCATAGACCTTTGTCGGGCGATTGTCAAAAAGATTACCCGGATAGTTTGTCCACCGGTTCAATGTAACATTAACATTTTCAAAACGCACATTACTGATCCTGCTTTCTTTGGTGCCGTTGATCCGCACACTGTTTTCAGATGTCCCGGAAACATTTTCTACTAAAATATTGTGAATTGTTCCGATTTTTGTACCTGATGTTCGTTGAATAGCCGTAAAGGAAATGGCTTCTCCTCTTCCCCACCAGGGTGCAGAATAGTAGCTTGATGTAAAAGTGATATCCCGGAATACAATATTATAAACACTTCCTTCATTCCGAAGCTGGATGTTCAATCCGCGGCAGCTTGTTTTAATTTTGCATCGCTCGAACACTACATTGTAAATATCCTTTGTAGTTTCAGTACCGATCTTTAAGCCCGAATCGTGCGTTTCCAATATACAATCGTGTACATTGATATTATCCGTGAGACCATAATCTTCTGTCTGTCGTGTTGCTTTCACTGCAATGCCATCGTCGCCGCAAATGATCTCGCAATTTCGTATTTCCACATTCCGGCAATGATCCGGGTTAATGCCATCGCAATTAGGAACATCCATATTATTGTAAATTTTGATACCATCCACCAAAACATTCTCGCAACCCAACATGTGTACACTCCACCAGGGCGCTTTATTGATTGTTATATTCAACATTTTTAAATCATTACATTTTGTCAGGACGAAAAGTTTAGGACGCCATTTTTTAGGAATCCACCATTCGTTAGGCTTGTCGTAATGCGACATAAACTCCAGTGCCCGACCATTGATACTCCCGGTCCCGGAAATAGTCAGTTCATTAGCTCCGTTAGCAAAAACAGCAGCATCTCCATAGTAATCTTCCTGATTTGTGCTGACCAATAATTCAGCATCTCCTTGCAAATGAAAATCAATGTTGCTTTTAAGTTCCAGAGTTCCAATTAAATACTGGTGTCCGGCGGGGACCAAAACTTGTGACCCATTGCCTGTCCTGGCAGCTTCATCAATAGCTTTTTGGATAGCATCGGTATCCAGTGTTTTACCATCGCCAACAGCACCATACTTCATCACATTGAAAACAGGAACCGTAGTTTGGCTCACCTGTTCAATTGAAAAAGATGGAACAAACAGAACCATAAAAAACAAAAAGATGATTGAATATTTAACTCCCACTCTATTGGAAATTACTTTCATTGTTCTATTACAAAAAGTAAAATGATAAGCATTGGTAAAGTGTAATGGTTTTGTCTCAAGGATGGCTTACATTTTTATTTAATAGTTACTTCAACTTTTGTCGAAAGTTGTTTTACTAAATTTTCTATATAGCTTCGGAAAAAGTCAGGATTTTTAAAACGTTCATCACTCATTACCCATCCTGCAGCAGCATAATAAGTTACGGGCTTATCATTTTCAACTTTCAATTTTGCCAGGAACGAATTGCTCAGTTGACCGGTTTTAGGAGCTTCTGTATAACCAATATACAATTCGCGTGGAACGATCAATGCCAGACCAAGCCACCATTGCCGGTTATAAGTCTGCATATCATGAGTTAATAATACTTCCCACTCATCATTCACTGCAATTTCCTGAAGCGGATTTTGATTATTACTGTTAACCAGACCGACGATCAGATCTTCATCTCCTTGCAATCCTGAAAATTCCACTTTATTCTGATACGCATACATACCCGGTGTGATGCTGGTGCTTTCATCAACCTGGTAGTTTCGGTTTTCATCCGGATGCCAGTTTTCATAATGATAACTTAAAACCGATTTCACCGGACCTTCCGCCATAATCTGGAAGGTGGTTTTTTCGACATTATTAATTGAATCATCAACCGTTACTCCCAGGCGAAGCAACTTGTCACCAGCTATCAAACCATAGCCGCCAATTCCAACAGAGTTTCCAACGGCTAAAATATCGCGCCCCCAATCTGCCATTACATGATAGTTATCTTCAACAGCACCTTCTTTATTTATCCCCACATTTTCGGGGGACATAAAAGAAGCTATTTTTCCAAATAAATCTTTAGCATTACGACCATCAAAATAATCACGGAAACCCACTTTATCGTTTTCCCATGAGGGTCCATCGGTTTGGTAAGGCTGATAACCGAGACTTTTAGGCAAATCATTTGCATACAGAGTATCACTTGTAGCCGGTTTTACAGGAGTATTTGCGGAGCTTCGTTTCCCAAAACGGGCGCTGGTTCGCACAACATATTTGGGTTCTTGATTCATCCATTGCAAGGAAAAAGTCTCTGTACTATTGGCGAACAGATCAACAACAAAAAATAGCTCATCCCATTTTTTATCTCCATCCAGATCATCTAACTGAGAAGCAATCGTATCACCTTTGGCAGAAATAATCAGCGAATAAGCAACATCTTCCGGCAAATCGGATAGTTGTGATCTTTCAATAGAAATAGCTTTGTCGATCAAATCGATTGAGGATGTATTAGACAAAGTAATGTCTGTTTTTTTAGTCGCCATCTGGCAACTGCTGAAAAGAAACATCAGAAATGAAGCCCCGATGAAGGCAAATAAAGTGTATCGTTTCATTTTGTTTAAATTAATTTGTTATGTTAATTTTTTCTATCAAACCAAATTAAAAAAATTTATCCTATTTCGTCCGATGGGACTTTAGATTTTTATGATGAATATTAAGCTATAAATATTTAGTCCCTGACGGACAATATAAAAAACAGTGACCCGTCCCGGAGGGACGAAATATTTATAGAACAAATGCACCACATAATTTAAGAGTCCTGTAAGGACGATATATTCTAATTTTATTTTGGACAGATATTATTTCTTATTAATAATTCGGTGAAGTATACAATTCTTTATAATCTTCCCAATGAGCATTCATGATATCTATCTTCCTTTTTAATTGTGATATCAAATCCGGTCCTAACATTCTAATTGTTTCATACTCTGGCAATATAGCTTCTTGAATCAAAGGAATTTTTGAAGATTCGAGAATCTTTTTCAAGTTAGCAGTATTGTCAATTTCATTTCGTGCAATGCGCATAATTTCCTGACGGTCCCACGATGGACCAGTACCTAACACAGGATTGGACTCAGGACTAACATTTCTATTATGTGCGACATCCAATAATGCCTGATACCCCACGACATTATCGATTGTTCTCATAAGACAGTGAAGAACAACTAAACGGTTTTTAAGGGCTTCCCACTTGTTAGCGGCTTCACTATTCTTTTCCTGTCTCAATAACTTATCCGTTAGCTTTTCTGCAGTCACAAGTTTTTGAATAACCATTTCATATACGCGCTGAACAAGAAGTCTTGCTCCATATCCTTCAAACATTCTCATAGCCTGAATGTCTATCAAATCATTCGCTTGTTCCTCTCCTTTTGCCTGAAAAATAAATGGACGATAATAATCTTTTTCTTCATCAGTTAAATTTTCCGGAACCGGTACTAAAGGACGATTGATCCAACGATCCAGAACAGGACCAAAAGTCAGGATAGATCCAAAATTAAGAACCTGCAAATCGTTTGCTATATCATCAAGGGCTAACCAGACATCCAGCAAGTCATCTGCTCCTTCATCGCCCGCAATGGTTTTGGCAAAGGCTTTCAAAGTCTGCATCATCTCAACAGTATTGTGTGGTTTTGCCTCTTCAAAAAAATGATATAACGCTAAATTGAAATCTGCTGTAAACGGATCTTCGTATGAAACCAATAACTTGGAACCGGCAGGTTTATCTTGTTGAAACATCTTAACAAGCTGCTTTGCTCTTAACACCGGGTTGGGTAATCCTAACACTGGCGAAAAACTTTCTCTTCCCCAACCGGAAATGCCGCTATCAAATTGCTGTCCATCAGCATTCTTATAATTTCCAATAGTTAATCCATCTGATAATTTAGCAGAAATAAGTTCCGGATGGTCAAACGTTTCAATCAT
>CAZRIQ010000241.1:0-4676 GCA_964600175.1 uncultured Melioribacter sp.
TTTTTGGTCATCCAAATTGATTGCATCTTTTCGGAAAGCAGGCAATACAATGACTCCTTCGGGAGAATTAAAAAACAGCCAGTTTAAAGATTATTCAATCTCTGGTGCTCTAAATATTTTCCCTATCGACAATCACAAATTAAAAATCGATTATCAATTATTTAGAGCCGACAATGTGGGCATTCCCGGGACTTCTGTTTTCCCTCAGAATGCCGAAGTGCGTTACCCGTATGAAAAACGTGAATCTATTTCTGCGAGGTACGAAGTTCAAAATATATCTCATGTTTTTTATAAATTATCTGCAAAATATTCTTACCAAATTATCGAACGAGATGTTGAAAATATCCCACATATTGTGCAGAATGCCCCGGCTAAGATAGTTAGTGTTCTAAAAATTACGCCGCACGCAGATCACAAAAACAACAACCTACAAGTCCAAGGAAATTTTTTACTGCCTGGTGAAAATAACCTTATTGCAGGAATCGATTACTGGGACAGAAGCTATAACGGTCATCGTGAAAAATATCAAAAAATTGAAGTGCTTGATAACAATGGAAGTGTTGTGAACACTATAAATAAAGTAATCGGAGAAAAACCTCTACCGGATTCAAAGTACAAGAGTCTCGGTATTTTTGCACAAGATGATGCTCAACTGATTCATGACAAACTTGCACTGACTCTTGGTGCACGAGCCGATAAAATATATGTAACCGGAGAAACTACTTTTAACCCTATATATGAAATTGTAAACGGGATTATCAATTACTCTCCTTCTGGTCAGCAAGTGATTTGGAATAAAATAGACGCGGAAGATATTTCTTATAGCGGCAACATTGGATTAAGATATTCTCTGTATCGGAATCTTGATTTTACCTTGAGCCTCGGCTCATCATTCCGTTCCCCGTCGCTTGAAGAAAGATTCCAATATATTGACCAGGGAAGTTACGTACGATTGGGAAACCCGAATCTTAAATCGGAAAAAGGAAAATCAGCCGATTTTGGGATACGATACTATGCATCCAATCTTAAAATTATTTCAAGCACATTTTTCAATTACTTTACTGATCTTGTAGTTGAAGAACCCGGAACTTTTGAGGGAAGACCGGCTTTCATAAAGACGAATATTGGCAAAGCAAGATTATACGGTTTTGAGTTGCAATCCGATTACAATTTTTATGACGATTACATTTTCTACGCAACGGTATCCTATGTTAAAGGAGACAATATTACTTCAGGTGAAAACCTCCCGCAAATAGCACCTTTAAACGGCAGCACGGGAATAAAATTCAGTTTGCTCAATCAAATTCAAGCTGACCTTTCTTCAACTATTTTTGCAGCCCAGAACAAAGTTGCTGCCGGGGAACTCACTACTCCCGGTTATGCAGTTTTTAATATATCTTTCAATACAAAGAAAATTGATCTTGGTTCGGTTGGTTTCCGACTTTATACTGGAGTAGAAAACATTTTTGATAAAAATTATAGAAACCACTTATCCACTTCGAGGGGAAATATTGTAAGCGAACCCGGAAGAAATTTTTATATAAAACTCATTACTGATTTGTAAAAAGCGTTTTATAAATTTTTTATCATCGAAGACAAATAACGCCTTTTAAAATTAAAATACCCTTCTCTTAAGGAAGGGATGGGATGGGCCAATGAACTGGTTTCTTCTTGCGTTTATATCAGCACTTTTTTCTGCTTTTTCAGCGGTCTCTGAAAAGAAGGTATTGTTTTCTTTGAGTGCCCTTGATTTTTCATTAGCTGTTTCGGTTGTTACACTTATATTTTCCCTGCCGTTTTTCGGAATGGTCCGGTTCGAAGAAATCTTTTCATTGAGTTTATTGATACTTTTTCTCAAAACAATATTAAGCGCTGCAGCATTTCTTTGTGTAATGCTGGCAATAAAAAATCTAGAAATAAGCGAAGCTCTCCCCTTATTGGCATTATCGCCCGGTTTAGTAGCAATAGCAGGAGTAATTTTTATCAGAGACTTTCTATCATTGACTGAATGGCTCGGTGTATTTTTAATGGTAACCGGAGCTTACATACTCGAGTTACGAAAGAACAGCAATAATATATTTGCACCGTTCAAAGCATTGTTCCGGTTTTCAAAGTACTCTTATGTATTATATGCATTGATCCTATTTACCGTAACGTCTCTGCTTGACCGCATTCTGCTGAAGGATTACAATGTTGCACCATATACTTTTATGGCTTTTCAGCAATTGTTCTATGCTTTCATTTTTATTGTTATCGTGTTCGCAAAACAAAAAAATTTTACTTCGTCGGTGCATAGCATAGATAAAAACACTTTTCTTTTAATTATCCTAGTAGCAGCCTTGACGGTTATTTATAGGTATACTCAAATTGAAGCAACAAAGTTAGCCCCTGTTGCCTTAGTCTTATCGGTCAAACGTCTTTCGGTATTAATGGCTGTAATTATGGGCGGGAAACTATTTAGGGAAGAAAACCTATTTAGAAGAGTTGCTGCCGTAGTAATTATTCTTGCAGGTGTCACACTATTAATGAAACCATTCTAAACGGATTTCAACAAAGTATTGTTAAATTGAATACCAGTATAAAAGATTTTATGACATTTTTTTATAGGTTACTTAACATTATAACATCTCAGTAAAATCAATGATAAACAGTTTTTTCGCTTCCGACTTACATGGTCGGATCGACAGGTACGAAAAATTATTTGGTGAAATCCGAAAAGACAAACCGGACTTAGTATTCCTGGGCGGCGATTTGCTACCTTCCGGGAAATTCCATTTCACTTCATCGGAAAATCTACCAAGAGACTTCATTAATGATTACCTAGTAATTCACTTTCTAAAATTAAAAAGTGAGCTTAAGGAAGGATATCCTAAAATATTTGTAATACTTGGAAATGACGATGCTAGGGCGGAAGAACCGGAAATAATTAGAGCAAACGAATTAGGAGTCTGGAATTACCTCCATTTTCAATCCCAAAAGTATAAGAATTACGAAATATTCGGATACTGTTTTACCGTGCCTTCCCCTTTTAGACTTAAAGATTGGGAGAAATATGATGTATCGAGATATGTTGATCCGGGTTGTATTTCACCGGAAGAAGGAATTAGAACTGTCGATATTCCAAATGATGAAAAAAAACTTTCTACAATTGCACATGATTTGGAGATTCTCACACAAAACCATGAACTAAATAATTCAATATTTCTCTTCCACTCACCTCCTTATAAAACCAATTTAGATCGTGCGGCTCTTGATGGAAAAATGATAGATTATGTTCCGCTTGATGTTCATATAGGAAGTGTAGCAATTCAAAAGTTTATTGAAAAGAACCAGCCAGTGCTCACAATGCACGGTCATGTTCATGAATCGGCAAGACTGACCGGCAAGTGGAAAGATAGGATCGGGAAAACGATTTGCATCTCAGCAGCACATGACGGTAAGGAACTAGCATTAATAAAACTTGATCTCGAAAATCCGGAATCCGTAGAAAGGTATTTATTGTGATTTACTTCTTTTTCATCTTTAGCGGTCTGGCTGCATCAGTAATTGCGCCTATTTTTACAGCATAACTCGTTTTCTTCGCTATATCTTCGTCGGTAATGAAATGCACATCAAGTATTCCTTCCGATCTATAACCGGTCCGCTGATAATTAATTTCACTTAAACACATACTCCATCCTTCAAACCATAAGCTTAGTTTTTCAATATTAGTTTTATTGTCTTCAACATAAACAAGTAAATCAATATCGCTCCCAGGACCTGCGACTGCATTTTTTGTACTCCCGAAAATATAAATACCTTTCACACCAAATTTATCGGGTTCTAATTCTGACGCAATTTTTTCAGCCATTTTAATCCGCCAACGCCAATGGTCACTTTGATGTGTTGTTAAAAATTCTTTTGCAACTTTTTCAGGTTCAACCTCTACAGACGGATTTGCCAGATAACCAACTGCTTCTCCCTGTTCGGCATTCATAAGAACTTTTAGAATCAAATTATCTGTAGAAGCGCTTATATCAATTACTTTAATAGTCTCTTCAAGGTAGGGAAATTCCGAATGAGCATGCAAAATATATTTTCCGACTCGTTTAAAAACGTCTCGTTAAATATGATACCTTTATCGTCCGGGTAAAGCGGTAAATAACGAATTCCGGCTTCAACCAAATCCTGGAAAAAGTGAGTTCCGAATGAAAGATCTGGAACATAATTACCCTTCTTTTTTGCTATTTCGATCAACATTGTAGTGTTGTTAATTTCGGAATAAGTAACACTCACCCCAAGTTTAATATCTCCCCTGCTGCCCCATCTTCCAGGTCCCATCAAAATAAATTTTCTTTTGGGGAGCATCTTATTTAGTTTACCAACCGCACGACCAACTTGCAGCATTTTATTTCGATCCGAAAGTCCCGAATAGCTAACCGAATCAATATAGACAACGTGTGTTATCTCAGGTACCTTACCGTTGGAAATATATTTGTTCGCACTGAAAATAATCCGTTCGGCAGAAATATCTTTCGGAATTGTATCGGCAGCAATCTCACTTGAAAAACTTTGCGGTCTGCATTGAAGCAAATAGAAATCCCTACCATTATGCGCAAATTCAATATCTACAGGACCTTCAATCTTTGATTGAAGAGTTTTAAGAATCGTATCAACAACCTTCAAGAAATGTGTCA
>CAZRIQ010000242.1:0-1776 GCA_964600175.1 uncultured Melioribacter sp.
TTCGCCTCGGTAGAAACTTTCCCGTTTCCGCTTAATAAATTTCCGTCGTAGTCGATTTCCAAAAGGTCATCTTCCTGAACATCGCCTTTGCATTTTCCCGACGGCGTAATCAAAATTCTCCTGTTGTCTATTCTAGCGGAAAGATTTCCGTCATATGCCGAAACATATTCTTTCTCATAAACTTTGTGGCAAGTATCAGTAAGTTCACTCCTTAAAGACATTGCTTATTAATTTCCTCGATTATTTTTAAGTTGGATAGTCCATCTTCACCGGTTGCGGAAGGCGGGGCTTTTTTCAAAATGCTTTTTTGAACAGATCTTAATACAAAAGTTAATTTGTTCGATCTTTTCATAAACGCTTTTTTACCTTCGCCGTGAAGATCAATTATAAGCTTGCTTGGCATGTTCTTTTTATCGATAAAATTCTCTATACTGATTGAACCTTTATAGCCGACTATCTCAATCCGGTTAAAAGCTTTCTTGGCATTATAAGAAACATTGAAATAACCGTAACCGCCTTTTTCAAATTTTACCATTGCCCCGGCGAAATCTTCAACGTCGCTTTTGTAAACGATGTTATCCATGTAACCTTTAACGTCGCTTATCTCACCGCCGAAAAACCTAAGCATGTCAATCATCTGCGAACCTAGATCGATCAACACTCCGCCGCCGCTTAATTTTTTATCAAATCTGAAATTTTCACCCGGTGCAAAGTCGATGTTGTAACTTGCTGAGATTGAAACTATTTTCCCGATGATTTGATTAGCTATCAGCTCTTTCGCTTTATTAACGAGCGGGTGGAACCTGTGCATATGATTCATGATCAGGAGAACATTATTACTTTTACAAGCTTCAACCATTTCCCCTGCTTGTTTTGAACTTACTGCTAAAGGTCTTTCACATAAGATATGTTTGCCGGCGTTCGCTGCTTGAATTACCTGCCAATGATGATCGGCATTAGCACTCGATACATACAAAATTTCAAAATCGTTTTTTAGAAATTCATTAAAATCATTAAATGCATTTTGACAACCGAATTTCATCGAAAGCGATCGTGCCCTTTCCAAATCATGACTGTAAACACAGACCAGTCTGCTTTTCTTAACCGTCTGAAGAGCCGGTAAAAATGAATGTTCGGCAAAATCGCCGCAACCGGCTAAACCCCACCTTAATTTTTTCTGAAGTCTCGAACCAATTTTAATTCGCGATCTCTTGGTAGACATTTTTAACTAAAATCCTAATTTTTTCATTAACATAGTTATCGGCTGAGGATTCTGCATTATATAGAAATGAATTGCAGGAACATTCTTGTTTAGTAATTCTTCAACTTGTTTTTTCGTCCATTCAACACCTACTTCAATCACATGTTCGGGTTTTGCTTTTTCAACTTCCTCGGCAAATTCGTTCGGCAGATCAATATAAAAATTTTTAGGAATCGTATTCAACTGCGCTTTCGACGTTAACAACTTCAAACCGGGAATTATCGGAACGTTTATTCCTTCTTTCTTACAAAGCTCAATATAGTCGAAAAACGATTTGTTATCGTAGAACATTTGTGTTACGAGGTACGAAGCACCGGTGTTTACTTTCGCTTTCGTAAATTTTATATCTGTCATTAGGTTGGGCGCTTCAAAGTGTTTTTCGGGATAACAGCTAGTGCCAATACAAAAATCCATTGCGTAGGCATCGAGCAGGCTGTCTTCAAGGTAATGACCCTTATTGATATTTTTAATCTGCTTTATAAGATCGACTGCGTACTGGTTTATACTCCGACCGA
>CAZRIQ010000242.1:1786-4653 GCA_964600175.1 uncultured Melioribacter sp.
TAACCGGTTTCTTAAAATTGCTATCGTCTCCTCTAATTGCAAGTACGTTGTCGATGCCTAGGTAATGCAACTCTATCAAAAAGTCTTCCGTTTCCTCACGTGTGAATCCCCTGCAAAGAACGTGAGGCACTGCATCTATATTATATTTATTCTGAATAAGGGCACAAATACCAAGCGTTCCGGGACGTTTTCTTTTTATTTTCATCGAGAAATCGCCGCCGGATGTTTCTTCGTATACAACTTCGGCAGCATGACTTGTTATATCGATAAACGGCGGTTTGTACTTTACAATGGTATCGAGCACATTTAAAAGCTGTTTAATATCGCCACCACGCTTCGGTGGAATGATTTCAAAACTTATTAATGTCTCAGTCGCTTTGCCTAAATGTTCTATTACTTTCATACACTGCAGATTTGTGATTAATTAATTTAACATTTTCTCCGTTAATTGTCTTAATTGCCTCTTACTCCGGAATTAGTTTGAACTGATATTCACTCGTTGATTCAAACTCATTAAGACTTAGAGGGATTTTCAAGTATTTTCCGTTCAGCCACATTTTCGACATGTTACTATAGTGGTCACTCATAAACTGTCCCGATTCACCCGTCGTTAAAATTAAATTCATGGAATCAGGTTTTGCAAAGTCGTAAATGTATCTCATAGATGGACCTAAGTTATTTACGTAAGGTTTACTTCCGCCCGGTCGCTCAGTATCGCCGTAAAGATCTTCAAAAGAATATTCTGTATTGAATATCGTCGTCCCGTCACCGCCAATACTGAACGGTCCTATATCGATGAGATGATCGAGCAGACCGGAAAATCCATGAAACATGTGTTTAAAAATTACTTTGTGAATTCTGCCCCACTGCCATTGCGCGGCATCTTTTCCGAATTTCTGTTCCAGGTCCTTCAGCGCATCGACCATACTTTTTCTAATTACATCTTCCCTGTTTTCAACTCTAGGAGTACTCGGATCATCAAACCATTCCGAATTTTCTTTTTGCAGAAGCTCTTGAATTATTCTGTAAGGAACATTGGCAATAAAAATATACTCCCTCATTAAATCATTGCCGAGTTTCTCTTCAAAGATATTCTTTATAAGATATTGAAGAAACCTCGTATATATCGTTGGAGTTTGGCTTTCACTGTCAAATTCATAATCCCAATTTTTCAGCAGCTCAATGGCTGTTTTAAGATTTGGATCGGTGATGCTCATATTAGCAAATGCAGCCACAATATATTGGGTAACCCCTTTTGCATACGGCGAAACAAAATCCATCTGGTATTTTTCAAAATCCGCGACAGAATGTTTTTCTTTCTCAGTCAACAATTGTGTTATTCTTTCAATCCTGGAAGAGGGCTCCCATATATTTGAAATATGATACTGAAAATCTTTTTTGGTCTTGTTATTTGCCGATGCAATAAAATCCTGCGGTGGATTAAACAACTTCGGCATTTCACTGTAAGGAACATACCCCGTCCAATCGTACTTATTTGTTGTACCGTCAAAAACGATTGTGGGGCTATTTGAGTTTCGTACCGGAATTTTTGCGGCACAGACATAACCGATGTTACCTCGTTTATCCGCGTAAACAAAATTCTGCCCGGGAGCCGTGAAATATTTAAGTGCATTTTTGAAATCTTCCCAATTTCTCGCTTTGTTCACACCGATTATGGAATACAATTCATCGCTGAAATCAAGTCCCGTCCAGCGCATGCTCAAAGGTTGAGTAACTTTTGCTTTGCTGTAATATTCATTAAAAGGATGTATACCGGAAATAATTGGACCACGGAATGTGTTTTTTATTTGAATAACAACATCGGAAGAATCTTTGACATGTATTGTATCTTCGCTGATTGTAAGCGGATTCCATCTCCCTTCGTAGAAATAATTCGTTCTGGTCGAGTCGAGCTGCTCGGCATAAAAGTCTGCGTCATCAGCCATTACATTTGTAAGCGCCCACGCAATATTTTGGTTTATACCGATGACAACTGCCGGAAGTCCCGGAATTGTAAATCCTTCCACATTCAAATTGTTGCTTCTAATGATTGCAAAGTACCACCTGCCCGGTGCCGTGTATGCTAAGTGCGGATCGTTGGCAATAATCGGTTTGCCGGATACAGATTTTTTCCCGTCCACGACCCAATTGTTCGAACCGATGTGAGTACCGACCATCCCGATAAATTTTCTAAACTCCCTATCTGTTTTTATCAATCCGTCATCTATCATGGAAAACTTTTTCGTTTCCGGCGGAATTATAGTCGGGGCATTTTCTGGATAAGACGGTAAAATCTCTCTCGCTTTTTCTTCCCCTAATTTTTGAACAAGGTTTGTAAAAGCGATGTCCGTCCACCAGCTAATGTTCAGCTCCCAAGCCATTAATTTTGCAATCACCATACTGTGTTCCGGTTTCCAGGGATAAGGATCGTAACCGAGCACATCAAATTCAACCGGGTATCTTCCCTTCGCTTCTTTAATGAATGTATTAACCCCATTTGAATATGCCTGTAAATATTTTTTCGAAACGGGATTCAGCTTTTCATAATCTCTTTGGACTGCTTTGTAAATACCGACTGTTTTAAACATCTTATCGATAAGTAAAGTCTTCGGACCGAATATTTCGCTTAGTCTTCCTTCACCCGCGCGGCGTGCTATATCCATCTGAAATAGTCTTTCCTGGGCATGGATGTAGCCGAGTGCAAACACGGCATCCTCTTCGGTTTCGGCTTTAATAAATGGGATTGCATATGAATCTCTGTAAATAGTCACTTCACCGGAAATGCCCCTAACTTTTTCTTCGCCGTTATAATCCGGGAGAGACTTACGTATCAATATATACGAAAACAAAACTACGGCAGCTATTAT
>CAZRIQ010000243.1:0-3945 GCA_964600175.1 uncultured Melioribacter sp.
TACCGGATTTCAGCGGGGCCGATGCGCAATCATATATGGCTGCAAATTTTTGGCGGGCAGTATGGGCATGGTTAATATCGACTGGAACAGCTATTGTGGTTAGTTACTTTACTAGGAATAAAACCGACGAAGAATTGAGAGGATTTGTGTACGGCCTGGTAGATATGAATGAAGCGGTTGAAGAAAAAGTTATTCTTTATAAGAAACCTGAATTTTGGGCCGGTGTAACTCTTGCAATATTTGTGATAATTAATATTGTTCTATGGTAGGAGGAAAAATGGACGGTGAAAAAAAAGGAATGAGAAGTATCTGGTACTTTGTAGGGTTAATAATGTTTGCAATCGGTTTGGTAGAATTGGCAGCAGGTATTTATGATTTATTCTATCCTTCTGCAAAAGATATTAAGCTTGTAAATTTACACGCAAATATTTGGTGGGGAATTATAATTCTGATTACAGGTCTGATCTATATTGTGAAAAATAAAAATAAATTTATCGGCAACTAATATAGATGCAAATGATCCTCCTTTTCTTATTTTTCAAGGCGATGCGGACCCGTTGGTGCACCATTGTCAAAGTGAATTGCTTTTTAATGCTCTGCAGAAAGCGAACGTATCAAGTCAATTTGTTTTAGTTCCCAACGGACAACATGGACCCGGTTTGTTCGTAGATAAATATTTTAAAATGATGACTAACTTTTTCTTAATAGAATTGAAAAAAACTAAAACTAAAAACAACAAAAATGTAAAATGGACAATTTCTCCACTCGTAATAAATTTGTAAGAGTCAGCTTTGCAAAAACACTTTTATTACAGATGTTAGCAGTAGTAATCATGAAAAACAATATAATATTGTTTCTTTAACAAGTGCTAAAAAGTAAAATCTGAAATGAATATTTTGAATGTATTCAATTCACTAACTATAATATGAGGAACTACATAGTTATGAGAACTACTTTCATTTTATTTTTTATTTCTTTGATCCTATCGTTCCAAACACTTTGCGCCCAGGTTAATCAAAAAAATAGGGCAATTATATTGACGGATATTGGGGCTGACCCAGACGATTCGCAATCAATGGTTCGTTTACTTTTGTACTCCAATGAAATTGATATAAAAGGATTAATTGCTACAACATCTGTTTGGCAAAAAACAAGAGTACAACCTGAATTAATAAAAAGTATAATTCAGGCTTATGGCATTGTACAACAAAATCTTAATAAGCATGAAGCCAGTTTTCCTGATGCTGAAACACTTTTAATGAAAGTCAAACAAGGCCTACCAAAATATGGAATGCTGGGAGTTGGCGATGGGAAAGATTCAGAAGGTTCGGATTGGATTATAAAAGTACTTGAAGAAAGTGATGATCGTCCGTTATGGATATGCGTTTGGGGAGGCGTAAATACTCTTGCCCAGGCATTATATAAAATTAAAAACACAAAGACTGAAGCGGAGACCAAAAAATTAATTGCTAAACTTAGAGTCTATACAATATCCGACCAGGACGACAGTGGAATTTGGATCAGAAATAATTTTTCCGATTTGTTTTACATTGTCAGTCCGGGCGATGATTACGGCAGCGCAACATGGAGTGCAATTAATAGTTATGTTAATGGAATTAACAATGATGAGATCAGCAATAATTGGCCGGCACAAAACATTCAGCAAGGGCACGGATCTCTCGGCGTTGCATATCCAGATGTTGCTTATGGAATGGAGGGCGATACGCCATCCTGGTTGAATCTAATTCCTAATGGATTGAGCGAACCGGAACATCCGGACTGGGGAGGCTGGGGCGGTCGTTACGAATTGTACAAACCAGATTTTTCTAAGCTTAAAAAAGGTGGGTCGGGTGTTCCGTTGGAACCCGAGACACGGGAAATCTGGACAAATGCAACCGATAGTTATACTCCATATATCTATAATGAATATGGACGGGCTGTTCGAATGGACACTGTTTTCTTCAACGATAATAAAGTGACTTTGTGGCGTTGGCGGGATGACTTTCAAAATGATTTTGCCACACGGATGGACTGGTGTACAAAATCATATAAGGGAGCCAATCATCCGCCGGTTCCTGCATTAGGTATTCCCGATCAATTAACTGTAAAGTCCGGTGAAAAATTTAGCTTGGATGCAAATGGCGCTACCGATCCCGACGGTGATAATCTGAGTTATTTGTGGTTTCATTATCCCGAAGCGGGTTCATTTAAAAAATTTATAAAAATTGATTCGGCTGAGAATGCACGTGAGGTTTGGGTGATAGCTCCCGTAGTTGAAAATACAGAAACTGCTCATTTCATCTTAAGAGTTACAGACAAAGGTAATCCGCCGTTATCGAGATATAAACGAATTATAGTAAGTATAATTCCTAATTAAAAAGGAATTTTCATGAAATCAAGCATAATAGTATCTAAAAAAGTGGACGTGATAAAATGAAAACATTAAAAATTATTTTTGTATTGTTCTTCGCATTAACACTTAATATAACAGCACAGGAGATAATCAACTTATATCCTGGAGTTATCCCAAATTCAAAGGAGTCGGGGATAAAAGAAAATGAACGTAACGGAATGTTTTCCGGGGTAACAAATCCTACACTTGAAATTTTTCTTCCCGAAAAAGAAAAGTCGACTGAAGCTGCTGTTGTTATTTGTCCCGGCGGGGGTTATTCGGTTGTTGTTTATCAAGGCGAAGGAGTGAAAACAGCAAAAGAATTTGCTAGGAATGGTGTCGCTGCTTTTGTTCTTAAATATAGACTTCCTGACGACTCAACAATGGTTGATAAAAAAATAGGTCCTTTGCAGGATGCACAGCAGGCAATTAAAATTGTAAGAGAAAATGCTCCTAAATGGGGAATCGATATAAACAAAGTTGGAATAATGGGTTTTTCTGCCGGTGGTCATTTAGCATCAACTGAAGCCACTCATTATAAAAAAGCTGTAATTGAAAATAATAATAACACAGATTTGCGCCCGGATTTTCAAATATTAATCTACCCTGTAATAAGCATGCAAAAAGGTTTGACCCATGCCGATTCCAGAAAGAAATTATTGGGCGATAATCCATCGAAAGAAATAGTTGATGAATTCTCGAACGAATTACAAGTAAATGAAAATACTCCTCCGGCGTATATTACTCAAGCTGCAGATGATAAAGTAGTTGATGTAGATAACAGCATTGTCTATTTTGAAGCATTAAGGCATCATAATGTGCCTGTTGAAATGCATATTTATCCCAAAGGTAATCACGGTTTTGTTTTATTTCAGCCTACGGAAGAATGGATGATGCCTATATTCAAATGGATGAAAAATTCTAAATGGATAAATAATTAATTTACTTTTTAATGTTTAATATAGATAGCGGATCATCCTTTTGCCGGTTTGTTATTAAACTTTGTCAAAATGAAGTATAATAATTATAATTTGGAGTAAAAGATGAAAAAAGAATTACTGTTTATTGTCTTCCTTTTATTCTCATTGAATCTATCAGCGCAAACAATGCCCTATCAGAATCCAAATCTAAGTTCTGAAGAAAGAGCTAAGGACTTAATTTCGCGTTTAACATTAACTGAAAAAGCAACTTTAATGTGCGATATATCCGATGCAATTCCGCGTCTCGGAATAAAAAAATTCAACTGGTGGAGTGAAGCTTTACACGGCTTGGCTAATAATGATAGTGTTACTGTTTTTCCCGAACCTATAGGAATGGCAGCTTCTTTTGATGATCAATTAGTCTTCAAAATTTTCAGCGCTGTCTCTGATGAAGTGCGGGCTAAATACAACCAATCGCAAAAGAGAGGTTTGGAAAATCGTCGTTTCCTAAGTCTTTCTGTCTGGACACCCAATATCAATATATTTCGCGATCCGCGCTGGGGCCGCGGTCAGGAAAGTTATGGCGAGGATCCATATTTAATGTCGAGAATGGGTATCTCTGTTGTAAAAGGT
>CAZRIQ010000243.1:3955-4648 GCA_964600175.1 uncultured Melioribacter sp.
TCATTCGGGACCCGAATGGAGCCGTCATACTCTCAATATCAACAATGTTGATCAGCGCGATTTGAGAGAAACTTATCTTCCCGCATTCAAATCATTAGTTCAACAAGCAGGTGTCCGCGAAGTTATGTGTGCATATCAGCGTTTAGATGATGAACCTTGCTGCGGTAACACACGATTACTTGAAAGAATTTTACGTGATGAATGGGGCTTTAAGTACCTTGTAGTTTCCGACTGCGGGGCAATTTCCGATTTTTATACAAGCCATAAAGTTTCATCAGATGCGATACATGCCGGTGCTAAAGCCGTTCTAGCTGGAACTGATGTCGAATGTGCAGGTCCTGCATTTAAACAATTACCTGAAGCCGTAGAAAAAGGTTTGATATGTGAAGAGGATATTGATAAAAGTTTAATGCGGGTTTTAGTTGGTCGTTTTGATCTGGGAGAGATGGACAATGATTCATTGGTGCCCTGGACAAAAATTCCTATTTCAATGGTTAATAACAATGAACATAAAAAGTTAGCTTTGGATATGGCGAGGGAGACAATGACCCTCTTACAAAATAAAAATAACATTTTGCCTTTATCCAAATCCATAAAGAAGGTAGCTGTAATTGGTCCTAACGCAGATAATGAACGAATGATGTGGGGAAATTATAATGGAAGACCTTTTAATACAATAACTATTCTTGACGG
>CAZRIQ010000244.1:0-4630 GCA_964600175.1 uncultured Melioribacter sp.
TTTGATAGTTTGCGTACCGATATAGCACACGGGGAAATCGATTCTATTTTTTATAATTCAAAAATTGTTGGGACAGAACGTAAAGCCCTGATTTATACACCCCCTGGATATTCAAAAGATAAAAAGTATCCGGTGCTTTATCTTTTGCACGGTATCGGTGGTGATGAACATGAATGGCTTATCGGAGGCCACCCGGGAATTATTTTAGATAATCTTTATGCCGAAAATAAAATTGAACCGATGATTGTTGTAATGCCAAACGGTAGAGCAATGAAGGATGATAGTCCGGGTAAAAATATCATGGCTCCCGACAAAGTTCTGGCATTTGCAACTTTCGAAGAGGATTTACTTAATGATTTAATTCCTTTCATTGAGAAAACTTTCCCGGTTTATACCGATCGCGAACATCGCGCAATAGCCGGCTTATCGATGGGAGGCGGACAATCATTGAATTTCGGTCTAGGTAATCTTGATACATTTGCATGGATTGGAAGCTTCTCTGCTGCGCCTAATACTAAACCTCCAGAGCAATTACTACCTAATCCAGATGAAGCAAAAAAGAAATTAAAATTGCTCTGGATTTCGTGCGGTGCAGATGATGGTTTGATCACATTCAGTATTCGAACTCATAATTATTTAGTAGCCAACGACGTTCCACATATCTTTTATATAATGCCCGGGGTTCACGATTTTAAGGTTTGGAAAAATTCACTATACATGTTTTCCCAACTTATCTTTAAACCTGTCGACAGTTCAAAATTCAATGAATATAGTCTATTGGGCATTCCCGCTTCAAGCAATGTAAGGAGAGCAAAGTATCCGCAGATTCTACCGGATAGTCGTGCTATCTTTCGTATCAAAGCGCCCGATGCACAAAAAGTTCAACTCGATTTAGTAAAGAAATATGACATGGTAAAAGATACTGCTGGAGTTTGGGAAGTTACAACCGATCCTTTAAGCGAAGGTTTTCATTATTATTCATTATTGATTGATGGAGTAGCTGTTGCCGATCCTGCAAGCGAAACGTTTTATGGAATGGGAAGAATGGCAAGCGGTATTGAGGTACCTCATAAAGGAGACGAGTACTATGCTGAAAAAGATGTTCCTCACGGCGACATTAGAATAAAACGTTACTATTCGACTATCTTTAATCAATGGCGTCAATTTTACATTTATACACCTGCCGGTTATGATGTCAATACAAATGAAAAATATCCTGTGCTATATATATTACACGGCGGCGGCGAAGATGAAAGAGGATGGGCAACCCAGGGTAAAACAGATTTGATTCTTGATAACCTTATTGCAGAAAAGAAGGCAAAGCCAATGCTTATTGTAATGCCTGATGGAAATACTAATACTGATTTTGCCGGTTTTGGAGAAAGGACTTTAAAAATATTTGAAGCAGAATTAAAGCGGTGCGTTATTCCATTTGTTGAAAAAAAATATCGCGTAGAAACCGATTCAAAAAACCGTGCACTTGCAGGTTTATCTATGGGAGGAATACAAACACTTTATGTAGGAATGAACAACACTGATTTGTTTTCATATCTGGGCATATTTAGTTCCGGATGGATATTACCAATGCAGAGCAAACTTGCAGACTCACAATATGATTTTATGAATAAGAATATTGATACGATAAAAAGCAACTTAAAACTTGTATGGGTTGGTATCGGAGGCAAGGAAGATATAGCTTACAATAATTGTCAAGCTATGCGTTCTAAATTTGATGAGATGAAGATTAAGTACATATATGACGACTATCCCGGGGGACATACGTGGCCCGTGTGGAGACATGATCTTTATAATTTCGCTCAGGTATTATTTAAATAGAATAACGTTATACATAGTGTATTACTTTATTAATTTATAGGATAACAGAAATTATGAAAAAGATAGCTCTAACTCTTTTGTTTATCTGTATTCTCATAGAGTCAGGATTTGCCGGTTCAAATGAAAAAAAATCGAAATTTGATTTTACCGGCTCTAGGGATCCTTCACTTATAAGGGGTTTCAATTATACTCCGGCTAATGCAGTTTCTCCAAGACACCATATCGATACATGGGTAAAATATGACTCCGCAACGACAGTTTTTGATCTTAATTTGGCAAAAAGTCTTAATCTTAATCAGGTAAGGGTTTTTGTTCCTTACGCAGCCTATACAGAGGATAAGGAAGAACTTCCGCTGAAACTAAAACACTTCGTGCGCGAATGTTACAAACGAGGAATTGGAGTTATGCCTGTTGTAGGTTACGGACCATGGCTGAGGGATTCAACACACCGAGACGAGGCAGTTGAATGGTCAAAATTTCTAATTAATACTTTATCTGATGAACCGGGGCTAGCAATGTGGGACGTTATGAACGAACCTGACTGGCCGCCTGCTCCGCGTGAAAGGGTACTAAGGAATTTTGAAACCAGCAAATTCTTGGCGAATACATTCCATAAGCTCGATCCAAATACTCCAGTAACAATCGGGATGGCTTTTGTTGACGGTATGATTGAATTGGCAGATTATGTAGATGTATTACAGTTTCATGACTATATGCAAACCCGAGAAGAAATTAGAAACAACATTAACCGTGCAAAAGAATTTGCAGCAAAAGTTAACAAACCTTTGATTGACGGTGAAATGGGTTGTATCGCTCGGGCTAATCCGTATGATATTACACTTCAAGAACACATGAATGCAAAAGTAGGATGGTACATTTGGGAATTGATGATTGTGCGTAAAGGATGGGGTACTGTTCACGGTGTATTTTATAAAGATGGTAGTGTTCGTGACCCTTCAATTCCCGCTGCAATTTTGGGATTTTTCCGCAAACGTACAGCAGACATACTTCCGTCAGTTCCTGATCAGGAAGGTTGGATAACAAAGATCATTGATCAGGGTGATCGGTGGATTAAGAATCCCGACAGGAAATGGAAGGAAGGATTGGATATTGCCGAAACCGCTGCACATCTGTTGGAAGCGGGAGAACTTACTGCAATGAGAATACCCCCAACATGGGAAGTTAGAATGTTAAGACAAAGTGAGATAAACATGAAAGCTCTGGAAGATCTCATAAAAAAATTCAAAGCTCAACTTGAACCGTATAAGGTAATTCCGACAAAGAGTAATTAATATGAAATTAATAGTCCAAGTTTTTTATTTATAATATACATCGCATGATAATAAAGGAATTAAAAATGAAGAAAAAGACAATCAACAATTTATTGCTTGTACTGGCGATGATCTGCATTTCTAATTTAATAATGGGTCAGACTGGTAGTACGTCGAACCCTGAGATTAGTAAAACAGCTCGTTACTGTAATCCACTACCTATGGTAATAGGACAAGGTGGAAATGCTTCGGGGGATGTAACTGTAATTAAAGAAAATGGCAAGTATTATATGTTCTGCACAGGCGGCGGTGCATGGTTTTCGGATGACATGCTTAACTGGTCATTCCAACGAGTTGAACATGTACCTGTCGCACCGCACGTTGTGAAATATATCGGTAGTTTTTATATGTGCGGCAATGACGGACCGGTCTTCAAAGCGGATAATCCTTTGGGACCTTATACAAGTATTGGAGAATGGAAGAATACACCAAACGTTGAAGGCGGATGGAACGGTGCTTTCGACGTGGATATTTTTATCGACGACAACAACAAACCTTATCTTTATTACCCCGGTCGCGGGGTTAGCGGTATTTATGTTGTGCCCCTGGATCCTAACGACCTTAGCAGATTTGCCGGACCGGTCAAACACTTGTTCGGATTCAACAGCAGCCACGTTTGGGAACGTTACGGTGAGATGAACGAGTACACCGATGTCGCATGGGTCGAAGGTCCATGGCTTCAAAAACACAACGGCATATATTATCTGGAATATTCAGCTTCCGGTACACAGTGGAAAACGTATGCCGAAGGATACTACACAGCTAAGTCTCCTATGGGACCATTTACTTATGCGCCCAACAATCCATTGCTTAGGAAAACTGAAGGACTTGTTACCGGTACTGCTCACGGAAGTATTGTGGAAGGACCTGACGGAAATCTTTGGCAGTTCTATACAATAGTTCTTTCAAACCCGCCGGGCGGGCGACGCATCGGTATGGATCGAATAATATTTGATAAAGACGGTAACATGTCGGTAAAAGTCACCGATACACCGCAGTGGGCGCCGGGCGCGGTCAGCGATCCTACAAAAGGTAATAGCGGATCGGTTCCGGTCACTATAAACAAGGTACGCGCAATGAATGCGCTTTCACGATTTTCTTCCGAGCAGCCGGGACGTGATGCAGCTTATGCTGTTGACAACTCCAGCGGCACCTGGTGGGAACCTGTGCCGACCGATACGATGCCTACACTGACGGTCGAACTTTCCCCGGCAACAAGATTTGATGTTGTTCAGTTATTTACTATTGATGGTGCTCGAATATTGTTTAATGGTGGGAGACGAGGTTTTTTCAGGAGGTCTTCTACAACGCCGCCTCCTGCTGATATTTATCAGTACAAGATAGAAGTATCAATGGATGGACAGAAATACGTAACGGCTCTTGATCAAACGAAAAACACTGTTTCTCGAAACACGATCTATGAAGAAATCCCCCCGGTGAAATGCCGCTTTGTTCGACTAACC
>CAZRIQ010000245.1:0-4613 GCA_964600175.1 uncultured Melioribacter sp.
TTAGAGCATCCCGACAAGTTATACTCATAACTTGTCGGGGGGGTCGGAAGTTCTCACGAAGTGATCCTCGTCAGAGTCCGTCAGACTTTAACGACTTCGTCGAGTCTATCGGACTCGATGAGAGTCTGTAGACCTTCGGGAAAATCCTTCCGAGCCTACATATTATTCTCATATTACACATCCTTACTTGTCTCTCTTTTTTCAAATTGATTTGCTACTATTAAAATACCCTTTAAATACTAATCTTTATTATTCCTAAAACAATGAACAGAAACTAAAATTGCTCTATATCACCGACATTAATTTGACTAATGCGTGCTTATTTAATATGTTTCAATCAACTTTAAGGTCTTTTTTAATATAAAAGAAATTGTTGTTTTCTTTCCTTTCATGCTTTGAGGGTTTATTCAGTAGTAATACATAAATTTTCTTGAACAACCTTATACTAAAATAATATTCTCACCAGACGGAGGTGTTATGAAGAGCTATCTCAAGTGGAATATCCCGATCCTTTCTTTTATTGTTTTTTCTTTCTTTGCCGATATTGACGATACCATTGCCCAGAAAAAAGCAGCGATAGAATCAAAGGATTTTAAGAGTATCACAAATAGTTCAAATCGTTTCTTGGTTCCTCAAGAAACAAATGGGAGTTTCGCAACAACGGTATATACCTTTGGCGATATTACCGTATTTTCCTATTTCGATAATACCCAAATATCTGTTTACGATGCTTCAAGCACTCTTCAAAGTACTGAAACATTGAATACTGATTCCTACCATACTTTTAACTATGGTAGCGGCGTATTTAGAATTGTAGGCAACAAAACTTACACAGTACTTGTTGGTGATGCTATTTCTTATACAGTGAACGGATATTTTGCAGTTGACCAAGCCGGAAGAGCCGTATCCACAAAATTAAATACCTGGATGTCCAGAAGTTTTGGCAGTTACGATGATTTTATAATTTTTGCTTATCAAGATAATACCGGCTTTACAGTCAGAAACCTAGAGACTGGAAGTTTAATTGCCGCAAGTACAATAAATACCGGTCAACATTATTCATTTAAAGATGCCGGCACAATTCCCTATAGTACACCGATTCAAGTTTCGGCAGATAAACCGGTATCCGCACTTTCGTACACAGACCAGGATTATTATGTACCTTCAAGTAACGGAAGTTTTGTTGGAACATTATTTTACGGATATTCCGCTTACAACGGGAGCTGGCAAAATAGTATCACCGTTACTTCTTATTCAGATAATAATAATATAACAATTACTAATACAAGTACAGATGCGTCAATAAATTCATATACACTTCAAAAAGGAGAAGTTAATACAGATGGTATTACAAGTCGTACTTTTTGGAAAGTTACATCAACAGGACCGGTTTCAGTAGCTAATATTCCGTTTGCCGGATGGAGCGGAAGTTATAGTTATATGACGAGAGCGGTAGATGAAACCGGGAAAGGTTTTGGCAAACTTTTTTATGTACCTACTATTGCCAGCGATATCCATGTTTTTTCATTTGATGATAACAACAGTGTAACAATTACTCAGTTAGGTGATTACACTGAGTATCCTTACACAAGTACCTCAACAAACATTTGGACAGGTACTCTTAATGAAGGTGAATACCATCATTTTAGCTCTGCATATGGAAAATATGTTTATAAGATTGAAAGTTCGGGTAATGTCTCGGTTCTCCAGAGTAACGGCGGTGCCGGTGCAGACTTTATGCCACTTGCTTATGCAGCCGATTATCCCGATTTAGCAGTTTCATCTTCGGATATAGAGTTTAGTAAACCAGATAGTGATATAAACGCTGGTGACCATATCACAGTGACAGTAACAGTTCACAATTACGGAAGTGTTACGGCGAACAATGTTGTAGTTACTGCATACGACGGTGACCCTGATGCAGGAGGAAGTGCCCCACCGGTTGGAAGCGGAACAATTCCCAGTATTGCTGCCGGTTCAACAGGAGTATTCAGTTTCAATTATACTGTTCCATTCAGCCCGGAATATCGTTCAATTGTAGTAAAAGCAGATCCAATGAACAGCATTACGGAATCTAATGAGTCAAATAATAAAGCACAGAGAAGTTTAAAACCGAACATAGAATTGTTACCACCGCTTTCCGTAACAGTTACAGCACCTTCCAGTCTAGCACTTGAAGGAGGAGTTCTTACTCCCAATCCCTTCGAAGTTCAACTGGATATTTTTAATACGGGAACCGTAGCCGCAGGAAATGTAGTTGTAACATTGGAATTATTAGACGGGCTGACTTTATTAACCGGTACACTTGTTCAAAACGTAGGTAACATTGATGCAAATGCTTCTGCCGTAGTTAGTTATTCGATTAATGCAAATGCAAGTGTTTCCGGATTTAACAGGTACAAAATTACTATAACATCAGCGAACGCAGATACAAAAGTAATCAACAGGGCTGTTAACGTACCCGATGCAACTCCTCCTGCAAAGCCTACAAATTTTACGGGACAAGTTACAGGTTCGGGAAGTGCTTCATTAATGTGGGATGCTAACACTGAGACTGACTTAGCAGGCTACTACTTATACTACGGTACCGACGGAACCACCTGGAATGGAACAGGCGCAGATCAAGGCGACTCCCCCATTCTTGTAATTGGACAAACTTCATTTGAAGTTTCCGGCTTAAGCGGCACATACTATTTTGCGCTAAAAGCATTTGACTCATCAAATAATCAAAGCCAGCTTAGTAATTCAGTTCAATTAACACTTACCGGTCAGTCATCTACTTTAACGCTATTTTATGGTGATTCCGCATATTTGTATACTGTTACTGATCCTAATACAGGTTATGTTGTTGGAACAAATAGTTTCGGAGATCTTGGAAAATATCAAAGATTTGATTTCACAGGAACAGGAAAACTGATACAAGCAAATTTATTCTTTGCTATAAAAGAAATTACCGGTTCTGCCGACAATTTCAATTTAGTAGTAAAGTCAGTTGGATCAGGCGGTGCACCGGACGCAACTTTATATTCAAAAACTTACTCGGTAGATGTAATCGATATATCCGATCCTGCAATCGTTGCTAATGAATTTGCTATTGAAACGGACGTTACGGTGAACGGACCTTTCTTTATTGGAATTGAATGGGCAGCCAGCATAGACGATCAATTTGCATTAGTTTGCGATCAAGCAGGTGAAGGCGAAGGAGAACAACGAGCATGGGAAAAATGGGAAGACGGAACTTACAGCGATATGGAATCTGCATGGCAGGGTTTTGATGTCGATCTATGGATTGCCGCATTAGTAAGTACAGGCACGGGAGTAAGATCGATTGATAATAAAATTCCTGATGGGTATGTTCTTTATCAAAATTATCCAAACCCATTTAACCCTACAACAAAAATTAAATATGCACTGCCCAAGGAATCGAGAGTTTCACTAAAAGTTTATGATCTGCTCGGACATGAAATTCAAACACTCGTTAGGGATACTCAATCACCGGGATATTACGAAGTGGAATTCGACGGTTCAAACTTGGCAAGCGGAGTTTATTTCTACAGGCTGGAAACCGATAAATATTCCGTTGCTAAGAAACTTTTATTAATGAAATAAATGTTTTAAAAAATAAAGGGTTGCTCGTTAATGTTTATTTAATCGGCAACCCTTTCTTTATATAAAGTTCTATACTTAATTCTTAACAACAAATTCTTTGATCGAATCGACAACATATTTTATCTGATCATTTGTCAATTCGGGATAAATCGGCAGAGCAAGAGAATGTTCCGCAGCGAAGTTTGAGTTCGGAAACTCCTTATCGTCGTTTTTCAAGTAAGCAAAACATTCCTGCCTATGAAACGGAACGGGATAATAAACTTCACATCCGACCTCCCTACTCTTTAGATGATTCAAAAGTTCGTCTCTTTTTTCTACCCTAATAACAAATTGATTATATATATGATAATTTTTTACACCAGCGGATTGATAAACAGCTTGCGGTAATAATACTTTGTTTTTAGAATTGAATTGTAATTTCCCTTCAGAATCTGCAAGTCCGGCTTCTACAAAATATTTATTGTATAAAGCTGCGTTCTGTCTACGCTTCTCAGACCAGGAATCAAGATGTGGTAATTTAACTCTCAATACAGCAGCTTGGAGTGTGTCTAATCTAAAATTTCCGCCGATTACTTTATGATAATATTTAGGTTCGGCTCCGTGGTTGCGCATTATCTTCATTGTATGGTATAACTCTTCATTATTCGTAGTAACGATACCGCCGTCGCCATACCCGCCCAAATTTTTACTCGGGAAAAATGAAAAACAGCCTATATCCCCTATTATACCTGCGCACCTCCCATCTTTGTACTGCGTCCCGATCGCCTGGGCAGCATCTTCAATAAAATACAACTTTCGGCTTTCAGCTATCAGCTTTAAAGAATTCATATCGGCGCTTTGACCGTACAAGTGAACCGGAATGATTGCCTTCGTCTTCTTTGTAATTTTCTTTTCAATAAGAGCGGGATCGATATTAAATGTAACTGGATCAATATCAACAAACACCGGTTTTGCATTTAAACGTGATACTACTCCGGCAGTTGCAAAGAATGAATATGTCGGGA
>CAZRIQ010000246.1:0-4564 GCA_964600175.1 uncultured Melioribacter sp.
CGGTTAACTTAAAAGGCGCTTTTAATTTCTCAAAGGCGGCAAGCAGGTACATGCTTAAAAACCAGTCCGGCAGCATAATCAACATGGCATCCGTAATCGGAGTGATGGGCAACGCGGGTCAGGCGAATTATGCAGCGTCGAAAGCCGGTGTTATTGGATTTACAAAATCTACGGCAAGAGAAGTTGCCTCAAGAGGGATAACCGTAAATGCCGTTGCACCCGGGTTTATTGAGACTAACATGACAGCCAAATTAGATGAGAGGCAAAGAGAAGTTTTAATGGCTAATATTCCGATGAAAAGGCTTGGAACTCCGGAAGACGTTGCTAAAGTAGTTGGATTTTTATCTAGTGATCAAGCTGCTTATATTACCGGACAGGTAATTGCCGTTGACGGCGGGATGACAATGTAAATTTTATTAAATTTAATTAACCACTTTATTTAAGGAGAGTGAAATGGACGTTGAAGCAAAAGTTAAAGAAATAATTACGGATAAGCTTGGTGTTGAAGATTCACAGGTTACTCCTCAAGCATCTTTTACAAACGACTTGGGAGCCGATTCTCTCGACATCGTTGAATTGGTTATGGGATTCGAAACCGAATTCAATATTTCGATTCCCGACGAAGATGCTGAAAAAATTTCTACTGTGGGTGACGCCATTAATTACTTGAAAGAAAAAGCAGGATCATAAATTTTACGGCTGACATAATATAAAATTTCAAAAAACGTTTCTCTCAATCTTACTCATGCTCTTGATCTTACTCTTGTTCTGATACATATTTGTCAGCCTTGTTGTATTTAAACAAAAATTATTTGGGGATCTAATATGACCAAGAGACGAGTTGTTATAACTGGTCTGGGTGCATTAACACCAATTGGTAATAACGTTGAAGAATTTTTTGAAGGACTTAAAACCGGTAGAAACGGCGCCGGTTTAATTACGCGATTCGATACGACGAACTTTGTTACAAAGTTTGCTTTCGAAATAAAAGGTTTCGATCCGCTGAACTTTATTGATAAAAAAGAAATTCGCAGAATGGATCCTTATACACAGTATGCTCTTGCTACATCCGAAATGGCACTTCAAGATTCCAGGATAGACTTATCGAAAACCGATTGTGAAAGAGCCGGTGTGGTTTTCGGTTCCGGCATTGGCGGTATGGATACTTTTGAACATCAACATACTGCTTTTGTTGAAGGAGGCACAAGAAAAATTAGTCCGTTCTTTGTTCCTATGATGATCTCCGATATTGCAGCCGGGCAAATATCGATCAAATACGGTCTTAAAGGACCAAACTATGCAACGACATCTGCATGCTCTACCTCTTCTCATGCAATTGCAGATGCTTTTATGTTGATTCAAAGAGGTTCGGCGGATATAATGTTCAGCGGTGGATCGGAAGCTGCAATTACCCCAATGGCAATTGGTGGATTCAATGCAGCACGCGCACTCTCAACGTGGAACGATAGATATATGGAAGCGTCCCGTCCGTTCGATAAGGACCGGAATGGATTTGTAATGGGTGAAGCTTCAGGAACTGTTGTGCTTGAGGAATTGGAACATGCAGAGAAAAGAGGTGCGAAAATATACGCTGAAATTCTTGGAGTAGGTTTAACCGGTGATGCATTCCATATAACAGCTCCACCTCCCGGCGGGGAAGGTGCCGTTAGATCGATGAGAGAAGCTTTACGCGACGGCGGAATTAAACCCGAACAAGTCGATTATATAAACGCACATGGAACTTCGACCGAATTGAACGATCTTCATGAGACCCAGGCAATCAAAACCGTCTTTGGCGAACGTGCCTACAAAGTGGCAATCAGTTCGACTAAGTCTATGACCGGTCACCTGCTTGGTGCTGCCGGCGCCGTTGAGTCGATTGCGACCGTATTTGCATTGACTAACGGAATTATTCCTCCTACTATAAATTTAGACAAACCCGATCCCGAATGTGATTTAAACTATACGCCGAAAGTTGCCGTTAAGAAAGAGATCACTTATGCGATCAGCAACACGTTTGGCTTCGGAGGTCATAATGCAACTATTTTATTTAAGAAATTTGTTGAATAATGCGACTTGACTTGTGATTAGCTGGATTAAAAAGTTTTTTAAAACGGAACATGATACATACACTTCAAGGAAAGCTAATCGGGGTGAATTAGAAAAGTTAGCCAAACTGGAACAAATCTTACGGTTTAAAGTCCGCAGTAAATCCATTTTCTTAAAAGCATTAACTCACCGTTCCTATCTTGAATTGCATCCTGATATTGAAAAATCCAACGAGAGACTTGAATTTTTAGGTGATGCGGTTTTAAATCTAATTGTTGCCAAGTTACTTTTTCAAAAATTTCCAAAAGAAGAGGAAGGAAATTTAACCAAGAAAAGGGCGTTCTTGGTAAACAGGGAAAAACTTTCGGAAGCAGCAGAAGATTTGAAATTAAGAGAAGTGATTTTTTACAACAAGAAATACATCGGTGATTCAGTGGAAGGAATGAAAACAATTCTCGCCGATGCTTTCGAGGCTCTTGTCGGGGCAATCTATATCGAGAAGGGTATTAAGAAAGCGGAACAATTCATTTCAAAATGGATTGTTGACCCGATTGACGAGGATTCGGATTTCTTTGTTGATACGAATTATAAGGGGCAATTGCTTGAGTATACCCATGCGAGAAAACTTGATACTCCGAGGTACAGGGTAGCTGATGAACAAGGTCCCGAGCATCAAAAAGAATTCACTGTTGAAGTATTTATAGGCGATGAACTGGTTGGTATAGGAAAAGGAAATAATAAAAAGAACGCTGAACAGGATGCCTCACAAGCTGCACTTAAAAAGTTGAATAGATTGTAATTGCCCGCTGTTACAAATTTTCAATTCGTTCCTTTTGTTTATATTTCATAACTAAAAATATTTTTAAAAATTCAGAGCAATTTTATGGAAAAATTCGAATTCTACGATAAATTTTCAGACCGGCATATCGGGCCGGATAAAAATGAAATTGAAAAAATGCTTAAGATAATCGGCGTTTCTTCGATGGATGAACTAATCTCAAAAACAATTCCTTCTTCAATTCAATTAAAAGATAAATTGGAACTTGAACCGGCGCTGACCGAATTTGATTTTTTATCACACCTCAAAGAGATTGCTTCTAAGAATAAAGTATTCAAAAGCTATATAGGGATGGGTTACTATCCTACTATAGTACCGGGAGTGATTAAAAGAAATATTTTGGAAAATCCGGGATGGTATACACAATATACACCGTACCAGGCTGAAATTTCACAAGGCAGGCTGGAAGCGCTTCTAAATTTTCAAACAATGGTGATTGATTTAACCGGTATGGCGATAGCAAATGCTTCTTTGCTCGACGAAGCAACTGCAGCCGCAGAAGCAATGACAATGCTTTATTCTTTGAGGAAATCAAACAAAAAGAATGCAAATGTGTTTTTTGTTTCTGAAGAATGCTTTCCCCAGACAATTGATGTCTTAAAAACGCGCGCTGAACCTTTAGGAATCGAAGTAAAAGTAGGTAATCATGAATCGTTGGAATTTACCGATGATATTTACGGAATATTGGTTCAATATCCTGCTGCTCAAGGCGAAGTATATAATTACGAAAATTTATTTAAGTCGGCTGATGAACAAGGTGTATTCAAAGCAGTTACGGCTGATCTCTTGAGTTTAGCTTTGCTCACTCCTCCCGGCGAATTCGGTGCAGATGTGGTTGTAGGATCGACACAGAGATTTGGTGTGCCGATGGGTTATGGCGGACCTCATGCCGCTTACTTTGCAACAAAGGATGAATATAAACGGCAGATTCCCGGAAGGATTATCGGGGCATCAATCGATGTGCATGGCAGAACGGCTTTTAGAATGGCTCTTCAGACGCGTGAGCAGCATATTAAACGTGAACATGCTACGAGTAATATTTGTACGGCACAGGTTCTCCTAGCGATTATGGCAGGCATGTATACTGTTTATCATGGTCCAAAGGGAATAAAAGCTATAGCGGAGCGTGTTCATAATTTAGCAGTTCTTCTCGATAAATCTTTACAAAGTCTCGGTTATAAACAAGTAAATAGATATTACTTCGATACGCTTAAAGTGAAGTTGGATTCTTCAAACGATTTGGATAAGATTCGACGACATGCTCTGTCTAAAAAGATTAACTTGAATTACATTGATGATACTTCAGTCGGAATTTCATTCGACGAAACAAAGAAATATGAAGATGTTGTTGAACTCGCAGAAATATTTGCTTCGTTGAAAAATGCTAATTCAGTAAAAGTTAAAGTAGAAAAGGCTGCTGGTTCTATTTCTTCGATGGTTCCTAATGAGTTGAATAGAAAGTCGGAATTTTTAACTCATCCGGTATTCAATTCTTATTATGCCGAAACTGAAATGATGCGATATATAAAATCTTTGGAGCAGAAGGACTTGTCTCTTACGACTTCGATGATTCCTCTCGGTTCTTGTACGATGAAGTTAAACGCTTCCATGGAGATGTTCGGAATTTCATTCCCCGAATTTGCAGAACTTCACCCGTTTGCACCAACAAATCAAGCA
>CAZRIQ010000247.1:0-4533 GCA_964600175.1 uncultured Melioribacter sp.
TTTTGGAGTCCCCGCGTCAGGGCTTAAGGAGTTACTAAAATTATCAAAAGCAGAGCGCGATAACATGACCATGCCGGGTATTCCTGTAGAAGAGGGGCAAAATGAACTGACTGACTGGCTGGTATATGCAAGGCTTTCAAATCCGAACGCGCATATAGTTATAAAGGGAGACAAGCTTGCTCCCTACCCTGCAATAAAAAAGATAATGGACACACTCCAGGAACGTGGCATCAATCAATTTAGCCTCGTTACTGACGCTGAAAAAAAATAATAAAGGAGATAGACGGTTTAAGGATGTTATCTGGAATTGCCTGTTGAGAGTTCCAGTTACAGGGTGTTTTCTGAAACAGGAAATAACCAGGCGTCCTTAAATCTATTTTGTAAGGGGATAAATTATGGGAGAAGTTAATACTGTCAAACAGAAAGGCGGTAGCGGGCTGATTAAAAAGAGCAGTAAAATATTTGAAAGACAACGATCTCGGAAAAGCTTCGTTCTATTTACTCGAAAATGCATCCAACGGAAAAAAATCTTTGTTCGAAAAACTCGGTAAGTATAGCAAACAAAAGAAGATTAAAAAACTTACATCGGAGAAATCATTCCTTGGGTGGGCATTCGACTTTGTAGAAACGAAACCGAAATGGAAAGCATATTTCCAAAAAGTGTTAAGAACCACTGCTGTAACAGAAAACCTCGAAACGGCAATTGCACTCCACAGAAAATATGCCGGGGTAAATTTTGCTACGCTCGAAGGCGATCTTGTCGGTTCCGACGGGATAATCGAAGGCGGCTCACTTCCCAAACTCGACGAAACACTATTCGGCAGAAAGCAGCTTCTCGAAAATTTAAAACAAGAGTACCCTGAACTGGAAAAAGGACTGAACAATTTAATTCAGAAAATCCAGGAAGTGGAGGGAAAAATCTCGGAGATCGATCTTAAAAACATTTCCGAGAACATTAAAATTTTGTCGAACGATGTAACTAATCTTGAAAAACAAATCTCCCAGTTTGAATTTGAGAAGAAGAAAGCCGATGAAGAAATCGAGATCTCGAGGAAACAAATCCAGGAATTAGTAAGCAAATCGAATTCATTCGACATCGAAAAAGAAAGAATGGCAATTGAAATCGATGATCTAAACGAGCAAAGAAACGAAGTGCTCAACAAAATAAATGCGGGCGAGAATGAATTGAAGGATATGGAGGAAGCTTTCAATACCATTCTTAACAACTTAAACCAGGAAAAACTTGAGTTCGAGAGAATCAAAGGGCAGATTCAAAATACACACAATGCAATTAATAGATCGGAACAGAATAAAGTAACAATTAACAACGGCATAGAAAAAAGAAAAGCCGATATTGAGAACAGCAAGGTTGAAATCGAGCAAATAAATGTTGAGATAACAAACCTTAATGCTGAACTCGAAAAAATAAACGAATTGAGAAAGGTTTTGTTTGAAGACGAAAAGGAAATTGATTCAAGGTTAAAATCACTAAAAGACGAATCGGCAAAATTTGAAAGCAGTTTGAACAACTTCCGTAACGAGAGACAGGAAGTGTCCGATAATATTCATTCTTTACAGATAAAACAGAACGAGATCGGTCTGCGGGTAGAAAATATAAAGGAACACATCAAAGAAAATTATTCCCTAGAGCTTGAAGAAAAAACGTTTGACGATCTCGACACATTCAATTTCTCGGAACGAACCGAAGAAGTAAATAAACTGAAAGATAAATTAAAAACCTTGGGACCGGTTAACCTTCTCGCTTATTCGGAGTACGAGGAAGAAAAAGAACGCCTCGACTTTTTATACGGACAGAGAGACGACCTGATCGAATCCGAGAAGGACTTGATCAATACAATAAACGAAATAAATGAAACGGCACAGAAGCTGTTTATGGATACTTTCGAAACGATAAGGAAAAATTTTATCAAGATATTCCAAACGCTTTTTGATCCAGGCGATGAAGCCGATTTGGCACTTGAAGACGGTGCAGATCCGCTTGAGGCGAAAATTGAAATAATGGCTAAACCAAAGGGAAAACGCCCGACTTCGATTGAACTTCTTTCCGGGGGTGAAAAAACTTTAACGGCTACTGCCCTGTTGTTTGCAATCTATCTTGTAAAGCCGAGTCCTTTCTGTATACTGGATGAAGTAGATGCACCGCTCGATGACGCAAACATCGATAGGTTCACAAAACTCCTGAAAGAATTCAGCGGCAGAACACAGTTTATTATAGTAACACACAACAAACAGACGATGGAATCGGCAGAAACGATGTACGGTGTTACAATGCAGGAAGAAGGAATATCAAAACTTGCTTCTGTTAAATTCAGCGAAGATATAAATGTCAACTAAAATATCTAATGAATCAGCCTGCTTGACAGACAGGCATTCGTTTAAAATATTTGTCGACTTTGACGGAACAATAACAACCAAGGATGTCGGTGAGGAAATTTTTCTGCGCTTCGGCAATCCCGAAAAGGCAAAGGAAATTGTACAGGACTGGATCGATGATAAAATTAATTCGCTGGATACGTGGGAACAGCTTTGCGGAACAGTAAAAAATCTTGATATGGATGAATTCGATACCTTTGTCGATTCGATGTCGATAGAACCAACATTCAATTCGTTCATGGAATACTGCAGCTCGAACAATTTTCGGATGCTGGTTCTAAGCGACGGGTTCGATTATTACATTGAAAAAATTCTATCAAAAGAGGACTTGAACGACTTGACTGTTTATTCGAACAAATTGATGTTCAACGATCGGAACGAATTAATGCCCAGTTTCCCTTTTACAGACGAGGAGTGTAAAGCTTGTGCAAACTGCAAAAGAAATCATATAATCAATAATTCGGGCGACGAAGAATTTAGTGTTTACGTCGGCGATGGTTACTCCGACAAATGCCCGGCTCAATATTGTGATTTCATCTTCGCTAAGAATTCTCTCTTAAAATATTGCGAGATAAACAGGATATCGTATTTCCCGTTCGACGATTTTAAAGATGTAATAAAGAAAATTGATGAATTAAAAAGCAAAAAACGTCTGAAGAAACGACATCAAGCAGTTTTGAAACGACGAGAAGTTTACATGCAGGGATAATGTGATGACAAATTTTGCAAAATTGTTATTTAAGTACAGAAGCTATACTCCTATTCCTTTTTTGATATTGATGGTGATATTTCAAAAAGCAGAATTGGAAAGTTTGATTTGCGGCTTTGTCATTTTAGCGATTGGAGAGTTTTTCCGTATCTGGGGTGTTAGCTATGCAGGCAGCGAAACAAGAACAACCGGCGGCGGTGTGGGTGGAACATACTTAGTTGTCTCGGGCGCATTTGCTTATGTCCGCAACCCCCTTTACCTCGGCAATATGTTGATTTACCTGGGTATTGGGATTATGTCTCTTGCACTTTTCCCATATCTGCAAATAATTGCCCTGGTATTTTTTTATTACCAGTATGATCAAATAATAAAAGAGGAAGAAAAATTTTTACTCTCTAAGTTCGGTGAAATATATATCGACTATAAAAATTCGGTGCCGAGATTGATTCCCATGTTTACTCCTTATCAAAATCCTAAGACGGAGCAACCTCCTTTCAATCCGAAAGCAGGCTTCAAATCCGAGACGCGGACTCTTCAGGCAATCGTTTCGGTATCGCTGATTTTAGTAATACTTTTTTTGGTTAACCGGTGAAAAACAAGGTGATGATAATAGCAGGTGAGGCTTCCGGGGATTTACACGGCTCGGTATTAATTAAAGAAATGCACAACATTGATAGTCAAATAAAATTCTTCGGCATCGGCGGTGATAAAATGATTGCCGAAGGACTGGACGCACAGTACCATATTAAACAGATGGCGTTTCTCGGTTTCGCCGAAGTTGTGAGGCATATTCCTTTTATTAAAAAGGTACAGCGAAAATTGATTAAAAAAATTAAAGACGAAAAGATAGGCTCAGTTATTTTGATAGACTACCCGGGTTTTAATCTCAACTTTGCTAAAAAAGTTAAGAGGCTCGGGTTGAAAATTATTTACTATATTTCTCCCCAGGTTTGGGCGTGGGGAAAAAAACGTGTAGAGAAAATCAAGAAGCTGGTAGACAGAATGCTCGTGGTTTTCCCATTTGAAACAGATTTTTATTCGAAGGCAGGTCTCCAAGTCGATTACACCGGACATCCTTTGATCGATAGACTTAACAATTATAATTTTCTTTCGAAAAAAGAATTGTTTGAGAAGTTCGGATTGGATGAGAACAAAGAAATTCTTTTGCTTATGCCGGGAAGCAGGAAACAGGAAATAAAGAAAATTTTCCCGGCTGTAATTAATGCGGCAAAAAAATTAGGCGGGGAATTCAATCTTCAAATTGTGGTCGCTTGTTCGGAGAATATCGACGAATCGATTTTCCGTGATATTAATTCAGCAATTGAGTTCAAAGTAATTAAAGGATATACTTACGATCTGTTGAAACATGCCAAATTCGGAATTGTAAAATCCGGTACATCTACGGTAGAAGCGGCTTTATTTCAGCTTCC
>CAZRIQ010000248.1:0-4505 GCA_964600175.1 uncultured Melioribacter sp.
GATGGAACTAATTATGGAAGGATTTGGACGTTTCGCGATATTACCGAGAGCAAACTTACCGAAGAAAAGTTGCGTGAAAGCGAAGCCGTGCTGAACGATGCAATGAGAATTGCCAAGCTTGGCGTTTGGGAGTACGATGTCGACCTCGATCAGTTTAAGTTCAACGACCAATTCTATACACTCTTAAATACAACAGCAGAAAGAGAAGGCGGGTACACCTTGCCCCCTTCACACTACGTTCAAAAGTTTATTCACCCGGACGATATAGCTATGGTTGGTGCGGAAAGTAAGAAATCGTCGGAAACAACCGATCCGGATTACTATTCCATGTTTGAGCATCGTATTATCTGCGCAGATGGTGAGATAAAATACATCACTGTTCATGTTCGCATAAAGCAAGATGAGCATGGCCGTACTGTAAAACACCATGGGGTAAACCAGGATATAACCGAACGTAAGCGGTCGGAAAAAACTTTACGTGAAAGAGAGCAGTTATTCCAGGGTTTGTTCGATGCCTCACCTACGGCCATTAATTTAATGGATCCCCATCATCCAACCATTTTATGGCCGATCATAGATTGCAATGAAGCAACATGTCAAATGAATGGTTACACACGTGAAGAATTGATCGGGCATACCATTGATGTACTCAATGCAAGACAGGGATCGAGGGAGGAGAGCGACAACTATTTTAGGAAACTTAAAAAAGAAGGTATTATCCACGTGGATGTCGTTCATCGCCATAAAGATGGACATCTCTTTCCAGTCGAGGCCTCTACAACAGTTGTTACTTTAGGAGGGCGAGATATGGTGCTTGGTATTGATCGCGATATTACCGAGCGCAAGCGGATGGAAGAAGCACTTCAGGAAAATGAGAAAAAATATAGAGAGCTGTTTTACTATGCCCCAATCGGATATCATGAATTGGATTCTCATGGACGCATCGCCTGGATTAACCAAACTGAACTCGACATGTTTGGTTATACTGAAGAAGAGATGGTTGGGCAATATGTGTGGAAATTTGTCGAAGACGAAGAAGCATCCAAACAGCGTGTTTTGGAAAAATTGAAAGGAATACTTCCTCCTGCAAATGGTCGGGAAAGTGTATATCGTCGGAAAGACTTGACAACATTCCCAATCTTAGTAGGCGAAATAATTCTTCGCGATACAACGGATAAAATCATAGGCATTCGTACAACTGTTCAAAACATTACCGAGCAAAAGCGTGCTAGAGAAGAAATTCTTTCAGAAAAAAATAAATTTGCACAGCTGTTTGAAAATTCTCCCGTTGCAAATGCTTTGTTAGACAATCAAGATAAAATAGTTAATATCAATGATTCGTTCACGAAATTGTTTGGCTATTCTCTTGAAGAAATAAAAGGATTACCTATAAACGAGATAATTGTTTCTCCTGAATTTAAGGAAGAAGCTTTGACTATTTCGAATAAAACGCATAACGGTAATCAAATTAACAAAGAAAGTTACCGAAAGAAAAAAGATGGTTCTAATATATTTGTTCAAATTGTTGGTATACCCGTAACAATAAATGATAAAAAAAATGGTGTTTATGATATGTATGTAGATCTGACTCAACGAAAAGATGCTGAAGAGAAATTGAAAATTGCTAAAGAATTAGCCGAACAATCCAACAAATTGAAGTCGGAATTCCTTGCTCAAATGTCGCATGAAATTAGAACACCTTTAAATATAATGATTGGGAATGTTGATTTCCTCAGTCAGTTATTTGGTGAAAATCTAGATGCTGATGCTAACGATTGTCTTGCCGGTATTGATCTGGCTTCAAAAAGAATTATTAGAACTGTAGATTTGATACTTAACATAGCAGAATTACAAACCAGTAGTTATGAACCGCATTTTGTAATAGTTGACCTCAATTCAGAGATACTTAATAAATTGTATAAAGAGCATCAGCTTTCAGCCCAACACAAAGGATTAGAGATAATATATACTTGTAAAGAAAAAGACACAGAAGTAATAGCCGATGAATATAGTATGACTCAAATCTTTGCCAACTTGATAGATAATGCAATCAAGTTCACTAAAAAAGGAAAGGTAGAAATACAATTGGAAAAAAATAAAATGGGCAATATTACGGTTCAGGTAAAAGATACCGGGATAGGAATGAGTGAGCAGTTTCTTCCGTTCATTTTTAAACCGTTCGCGCAGGAAGAACAAGGTTATACAAGAAGTTTTGAGGGAAACGGGTTAGGATTGATGCTCGTTAAAAATTATTGCGATTTGAACAATGCGATAATAGAAGTTGATAGTAAGAAAAATGTAGGAACTACATTCAGAGTTATTTTTAATAAAAAAAATTAAGAGATATCAAATTGAAAAAGATGTTGATTGTAGAAGACGATGAATTATCAGTAAAGATTATGATAAGGATCTTTCGAGATGATTTTGAATTATTCATTTGTGATTCCGCAGAAGAATTTTATAAGAAGTACGGCGATACTATTTTCGATATAATAATAATGGATGTATCCTTAAAAGGAACAAAGAATGGTTTGGAATTGATAAAGGAAATTAAAGAACTACCGCAGTATTCCGGAGCGCCCATACTTTGTTTAACCGCCCACGCACAGACTAATATGCGTCGGACTGCAATAGAATCAGGTGCAGATCTTTTTTTAACTAAACCTGTCAGAAATAAAATACTTAAAGAAGCAGTTGATTTTCTATTAAGTTCAAGACAATAAAAAGTAAAATATAGGAAAAAATTAGAAAAGTAAATAAATCTCCAAAGCAAGAAAGAAAAATAATGCCGGCTCGGCTGCGAGTATATACTTCATTCATTATTTAACTAATTAGCGGAATAATCCAAAAGATGTAGTTCCTTTTTCATCCTTTTGCTCTATAGAATTTCCGGCCAAATTGAATTAAGTTTTAATAAATAAGAAGGGTGCCATCAAAATGATAGATAGAAATGAAAAATTAAAATCAAAGAATAATCCACTTTTCTCAAAAATCAAATTAAGATGTGATGATGATGCCGAGATTGATTCCGGATATACACAAAAACAGCAATATGTAATGGTAAAGTTTGTAAGAAGAATCTGAAACCAATGTATTTTAATTTAATACATAAAAAATGAATGCTTTTAAATCAAACCGAAAAGACCAGCCAACCGACAAGTCTACGACATTACTAAAAGGAGCAGTATTTCGTAATAGAATCATTACTCCTTTTTTGGTTTTGTTAACTTGTTTAGTAATCACATATTTAATTTGGGATGTTGCAAACACAAGAAGAGAAAATGAACTCCATTCTTATTTTGAGTACCGTGCAAGAGATGTTAATACACGTATTGAACGTCGGATTGATGGGTACGAGCAAATACTAAGAAGTACGCGCGGTTTATTTATTATTTCAGCTAATGTTAACCGGACTGAATTCCAATCCTTTTTTAATTCATTAAATCTTGACAAAAACTTTCCCGGTATTCAAGGTGTGGGCTTTTCTTTAATAATCCCTTCAGAAAAAATAAAAGAACATGTTGCCGGTATTCGAGAAGAGGGTTTTCCCGGATATAAAATCTGGCCGGAAGGTAAGCGCGAAACTTACACTTCTATAATTTATCTTGAACCGTTCAAGAACCTTAATCTGCGGGCTTTCGGTTATGACATGTTCTCTGAACCGGTTCGCCGTAAAGCAATGGAAACTTCGCGCGACTCAAATAAAGCTGCAATTTCCGGAAAAGTTCTGCTTGTACAGGAAACAGGAAAGGCAGTTCAAGCAGGTTTCCTAATCTATCTGCCCGTTTATAAAAACGGAACACCGCAAACAACTATAAATGATAGGCGTAAAAATATAACCGGCTGGGTTTATTCCCCTTTCAGAATGGATGATTTTATGGCGGGACTTTTTGGCGAACGTGCTGCGGATCTTGATGTAGAAATTTATGATGGAAATAAAATTTCAAACGAATCTAAAATGTATGATTCCAAAACAAACACTGCAGGAATGGTTCAAAAATCGGCTTTGATGAAAAAAATTAATTTTGGAGGACATGAGTGGACGGTTATAATAAAATCAACTCCTCAATTAGAATCCAGAATAGGGTTTAATACTCCAAGAATCATTCTAATTATTGGATTAAGCATAAGTCTTTTGCTTACACTAATAACTTGGCTAATCGCGAACAAAAGAAGGCAAACTATTATAGCCAATGCTGAACGCAAACGTACCGAACAGGCGCTTCTTCGCATCAATAAGGCAGTGGAAGGCTCGGGTGAAGCCATTTGCATGTCCGATCCTCAGGGGCATCACTTCTATCACAACAAAGCGTTTACCGAATTTTTTGAGTACACGGTTGAGGAGATTCAAGCAGCAGGCGGAGGCACTACGGTTTATGTGAATAAGGATGTTGGCAGTAAGGTATTCGACATAATTATGGGTGGTGGAACGTGGAACGGAGAAGTGGAGATGTTATCAAAGAGCGGGCGAAAATTCACCGTATTACTGCGTGCAGATTCGATAA
>CAZRIQ010000249.1:0-4483 GCA_964600175.1 uncultured Melioribacter sp.
TTTATTTTCAATTGTTAGATTTGAAATGCACTTATTCGAATCGACAACATATTCATCGACTATAGCGTCGGTCGGGCAAGCTTCAATACAAGCAGTACACGTGCCGCAGAAATCCTCGATCGGTGTATTATAGTAAAATTCATAATTTGTGATGCACTCGGCAAGAAAGATCCAGCTTCCCAGTTCTTTATTAATTACGTTTGTGTGCTTTCCAAGCCAGCCGATTCCCGATCTGACAGCCCACGCTTTATCCATTACAGTACCGGTATCAACATATGCCTTCGCTTCAAAACCTGAATCAACAATTTTAAGCTCGGAAATAAGTTCGTCAAGCTTTTCCCAAATAATAAGATGGTAATCCTTGCCCCAAGCGTAACGGGAAACTTTCCCCTTTCGGACTTTGTTTTCATAATGTTCATCGGTATAATAATTCATTGCCAAAGAAATAACACTTTTTGCGTTGCGAAGAATTTCCTGTACATCAAGCCGTTTTTCAACATTTCTTTCCATGTATTCCATCGAAGCTTGGTAACCTTTATCAAGCCATGTTTGTAAATGCTCGGTTTCTTTTTTCAATAAGTCTGCACGCGAAAATCCCACCAGGTCAAATCCCAACCGCTTTGCTTTTTCTATTACAACCTGGTTCGTGATTTTCATGATTCCATTCAAAAATTTTTACCAATTCAACTCTTTCGATTCAACTTTCACAAACACATCACCGTTTTTAATTTCAATGTCATAGAAATCTAATCCTCTTCTGCCGGGTGCGAGTTCACCTGTTCTCAAATCAAACTGCCAGCCGTGAACCGGACACATAACTTTTCCGCCTTCGATAAAACCTTCATGAATAAGATGTGTCTTTTGATGTGGACAAATGTTACTTAAAGCAAAAATTTCTCCGTTAATTTTGAAGACGGCAATTTCAATATCGTTTACAAAAAACTTCTTCCCGTTTTTCTCTTCCAAATCATCAACTTTGCAAACTTTTACAAAACCGTTCATTAAAATTCATCCGGCTCTTCTTTAACTGCAAATCCCTTATTCGTTTGCTGTACTGTAACCATTGCCGTAAAAGGATCGTGTTCAAAAAATAATTTCCATTCACCTTCAACTGCTTTGGCTAAAGTGTCCTTCTTTTCCTGCAAAGTCATGAGAGGCTGAAGGTCATAACTCATTATATATGGAATTGGAATATGTGAAGTACACGGCATCAAATCTGCACAATAAAGAACTGTATTTGATGAATCCGAAATTTTTATCATTTGCTGAGAAAACGTATGCCCGTTTATTAAAATAAATTCAATCTCATCATCGAACTCAAGTTTGTTATCCAGTAACTCAAGTACACCATGCTCATTAAGAGGTAAAAATCTTTCCGGTATAAAGCTACCGCGGTCGCGTTCGGAGGGACCTTTCGCCCATTCGAAATGTTTTTTCTGAACATAATACTTTGCATTAGGAAATGCAGGAATCCACTTTCCGTCGACTAACTTCGTTGAACCGCCTGTATGATCAAAATGAAGGTGGGTAAGAATTACATCAGTTATGTCTTCATGCTTAATATTCTGTTTCGCCAACGAACTTTGCAGAGATTTTTCGGATTGATCAACATTATAAATTCTCCTGAACTTATCGTCCCAATCCGAGCCGATTCCGGTATCAACCAAAATTTTTTTGCTGTCGCTTTGCAGAAGAAGTAACCTTGCCCCAAGCGTGATGCGGTTCATTTCATCTGCCGGATTTGTTCTTCCCCAAAGCGGTTTTGGAATGATTCCAAACATTGCGCCGCCGTCCAAAGCAAACGTTCCGGTTTCAACGTAATCTATTTTGTATTTGCCTATTTGCATGTTCAATCATAGTTTGTTATTGGTAATTTAGTTATGTTCAAGTAAGGAAAACTTCATAAAATCATGTATAAATATATAAATAACACAAAGAGTATGAAAAAGAAGATTTGTTTTTGGGCTTTTACAATCATCTTCGGAACAATGTTGCTTGGCTGCAGTTCCGAAAGCAAAACAAGCAAAGACGGGCAAGGCATCGGTAGCGAAATAAAAGTTATGACATTCAACATCCTCTATGGAAGCGCAGATGACGGCGAGAATAGTTGGGATAAAAGAAAAAATATGCTCTACGAAGTTATAAGAGAAAGTTATCCCGACCTTATTGGTTTTCAAGAGGCGTTGAAATTCCAAATCGATAATTTGTTGGAAGCCCTTCCGCAGTATTCTTACATTGGTGTTGGACGGGATGATGGAAAAACTTCCGGGGAGTATTCGTGCATATTTTATTCAAAAGACCGTTTTATTGTCGATACAACAGAAACATTCTGGTTTTCGGAAACGCCGAAAGTTCCCGGTTCAAAAAGCTGGGGAAATGACCTTACAAGAATCTGTACATGGGGTTTATTGTTTGACAAGTTCGAAAAGAAGGATATTTATATGTACAATATGCATCTCGATTATATGTCGCAAAATTCACGCGTTAAGAGTACGGAATCGCTCGTTAAAAAAATAGCTGAAAACGGTATGAAACATCCAATTATTGTAACAGGTGATTTTAATTCCGGTGAGAATAACCAAGCTGTGAAAAATCTAATTGATTTTGGATTGGTGGACACTTACAGAACCCTTTACAAAAAAGCTCCCAACGAAGGAACTTTCAACAGGTTTAAAGGTGACGATACCAGCGATAAAATCGATTTCATTTTTGTCTCGAAAGAATTGAAAGCTTTGAAATCGAAAATCATTAAGACAAATTGGAACGGAAGGTATCCCTCGGATCATTTCCCTGTTGCCGCCACAATAAGCTATTAAACAAAAAAACCCGGTCTCCTCGACCGGGTTTTCTATCATTAAATCTAATGAACTAAGAGTTTACCTTCCGATTGCGTCAAGTGATTCTTTTCTCTTTAACAAAGTGTCTTTATCTTCAACATGTTGAGGATCCGGTATACAACAATCAACCGGACAAACAGCCGCACATTGCGGTTCATCGTGAAAACCGACACACTCGGTACATTTATCGGGCACAATGTAGAAAAAGTCTGCGGAGAAAAATCCCGTAGCCCCGGAAGGAGAACCTTCATCACTATCGTGATGCTCACCAGACAATTCCCAACTGGCACCGCCTTCGTAAATTGCGGTGTTAGGGCACTCCGGTTCGCAGGCGCCGCAATTTATGCACTCATCGGTTATCATAATAGCCATAGTTATATCTCCTGTTTTATGAAAATTTAGTTTAGAATTTCGATTCTTGGAATTTTGTTAAGATCAATCCGGTCAATTGCTCCTTTTGGGAACTTACCTACATCATCTATTAACGAACTAATGCTTAGCAAAAGTTTCTCTAAATCCACTTTTTTACGGAAAGGCAGGTAATTCTTCAGCTTTTGCTCTCCTTTCATGAATTGGCTAAGTGCTCCTTTATAATTTTTACAAATTAAATGATAGCAACCTACCAAAATTTGAACCAATCCTTGAAAGAACAACCTGTCTTCTCGATTACTCTCAACCCACATTTCCTCAAAAAAATCGTGCGCTGAAAAGAAATCGGCATCGTTAAATAAGTTTACACCTATAAAAATATCTTTCAAATTCGTTTGAATAATAACAAAAGAAGGGATTAACTTCAAGCAATAATAGACTGGTACTCTTATTTACCAACTTCCGCTTGCGCCTCCTCCGCCAAACGAGCCGCCGCCCCCTGAAAAGCCTCCAAAACCGCCACCTCCGAATCCACCTCCGCCGCCCCAGCTGCCTCTTCTGCCGCCACCGGCACCCATCATTGTACCAAGTAGAAGCATTGTACCAAGTCCGCCGCCTCTTCTTCCGGAGAAAAGAAATATCAACAAGAAAAGTATAATGTAAATGAACGGAAATTTAATTCGATCTTTTTCTTCCCTTTTTCTTTCACCTTTATATTCGCCCCTAGTGGCCTGAATAATTGAATTAAGACCGGAAGCAATACCTGAGTAATAATCTCCTTTTCTGAAATACGGCTTTACTTCATTTCTCAAAATTGAACTTGCAAGTGCATCGGGCAAAGCACCTTCCAGCCCGTAGCCGACTTCGATTCTCATTTTTCTATCGTCTTTAGCAACAAAAAATAAAACTCCATTATTATTCTTTTTTGAACCTATTTTATTCTTTGCTGAAACTTCATATGTATACGATTCAAGTGGATAACCGTTTAGAGTTGAGATCATTAAAAAAACAATTTGGTTCGATGTGGAGTCGTCGAAAGTTTTGAGTGCGGAATTTATAGTGCTAAGCTCAGAACGTGTTAATGTACTTGTAAAATCATTCGCATAATTTTTTAAGACCGGGATCTCGGTTTGAGCATTTAAAAATAATGGTATAACAAATATCAGAAAGAATTTTTTCATTAATTAAATTTTTCCGCTTTAAGCTTTACATTCTGCAATCATAATTCTGCACTCTGCAATCTAATTTAGAATTGAACTTTGGGTACCTGCTCCGCC